>NZ_JBATWS010000104.1:0-10131 GCF_049672805.1 Parvibaculum sp. | reverse complement strand
CTTCAAGCGATTCGACCATGCGGTCGCGCTGCTTGGCGACTTCGATGCCGAGCATATGCGCGTCGGACGGCAGCAGGCCCGGCCCGGCGCCGAACATCACGCGGCCGCGCGTCATGTGATCAAGCTGGATGATGCGGTTCGCGGCCATCAGCGGGTTGTGATAGGGCAGCGAGACAACGCCCGTGCCAAGCTTGATGCGATGCGTGCGCTCTGCGGCGGCGGCGATAAAGAGTTCAGGGCTCGCAATGATCTCGTAGCCCGCCGAATGATGTTCGCCGATCCAGGCTTCTTCAAAGCCGATCTTGTCCAACCATTCGATCAGTTCAATGTCACGTCGGATGGCAAGTGTCGGGTCTTCATCGACGGGGTGGAAGGGCGCGAGGAAAATGCCGCTGCGCAGTTTGCCCATTATGTTTCTCCCTGAGAGGCTTGATAATGTTTCGCTCAGCCCTTGTTCTTGAGGCCGTTGAATTGCAAGGCGAGTAGCGCCCGGTTGATGTCTGCCCTGTCCATGTCCGGGTTTTGCAGCCACCAGGCGGTGAAGGCGCTCCATGCCGCGACCAGCGCAAGGGCGGCCACTTCAGGCGGATAGTCGGAAGAAAATTCGCCGCGCTTCTGCCCGCGCGCCACGATGCGCGCGACAAGGGCGAGAACGCTCTCATTGACGGCAGCCGCCTTGGAGACGAGGGCGGGCTGATCGAGAAACTCCCGCAGCATCTTGTGCATCACGGGGGCGTTTGTTTCCCAAGCCTCGCGGAGAACGGAAACGAGAAGAAGAAGTTCTTCCTCTGCACTGCCTTCATAGCCCGCGAGGCGCTCTGTCAGAGAGCGGGTGATCTCTTCGTTGAAAACGCCGATCAGCGCTGATTTGCCAGCGAAATGCAGAAAGAAGGTTGCCTTGGCGATGCCCGCCTCGGCGCAGATGTCTTCGATCGTGACTTTCTCATAGTCGCTTTCTGCAAAGAGCTTCATCGCGGCGCGATAGATTTCCTGCCGCGTGCGCTCTTTCTTGCCCGGCCGACGGGGCGTTTCCGCCTCATTCTGTTGCCGGTTCCGGCTGGTCTTCAAAAGTCTGGTCATGCAAGCTGCCGTTTGTTTCTCCGATAAAACTAGACCTTGGTATAGTTTTTCACAAGCCCGCTTTTCTCTGGGGGCGGTGCCGCCCGGATCGCATTTGCGAGTCTAGGGTTAGCACCCTAATGCTTCTCCTGCTACATTCGGGGCAATTCACAAGAAACCTCGGGGGAAACCATGGGACGGGTAGAAGGCAAGGTCGCGCTGGTCACGGGCGCTGCGGCAGGTATAGGGCGCGGTGCGGCGCTGGCGCTTGCGGCGGAAGGCGCGGCACTGGTCGTGACGGATGTGGACGAAGCGGGGGTGCGCGAGACAGCGCGTCTGATCGGCGAGGCGGGCGGCAAGGCAAGTGCCCATGTACAGGATGTGACGAACGAGGCGCGGTGGCAGGAGATTGTCGGCGCCGTGAAGGACGAGTTCGGCGCGCTCCATGTTCTCGTCAACAATGCAGGCATTGCCATTGGCGCGTCGGTCTTCGAGATGTCTTATGAGGCCTGGAAGGCGCAGCAGGCGATCAATGTGGATGGCGTGTTCTTCGGCGTGAAGCACGCAATCCCGCTCATCGCGGCGTCGGGCGGCGGCTCGGTCATCAATATTTCGTCGGTCGCCGGTCTCAAGGGCGCGGCGGGGCTTGCCGGTTACTGCGCAACGAAGGGCGCGGTGCGGCTTTTCAGCAAGGCGGTCGCGCTTGAATGTGCGCAGGCGCAGATGAATGTGCGCGTGAACTCGATTCATCCCGGCATCATCGACACGGCGATCTGGCAGAAGATCCCGCAGGGTGGCGGGCTGACGGGTGAGGCTGTTTCAACCGCTGTCATGCCGCTTGCGGGCGGGGCGAACACGATTGATCCGCAGGCGGTCGCAACGGTCGGCGTGCCGGCGGGCTATCCGGGGCTTCCTTCCGACATTGCGGCGGGGATTGTGTTTCTTGCGTCGGACGAGTCACGCTATGTGACGGGTTCGGAGCTTGTCATTGATGGTGGCATGACGGCGCGCTGACGGCTTACTGCGCCATCAGTTCTTCCTGGGTGAAACGCCAGTATCCATCGAGCCAGAGAATGATCTCGCTTGCAGCGGGATGAGAGAAGGCGGCGTAGCGGTTTCGCAGTGCCGCCTTTTCACTTTCCGAAATGGCTTCAAGACCCTTGTCCTGAAAGAGCGACAAATCTTCTGCGAGCAGGGTGGCAAGCTCCCTGCCTGTGACCTGCGTTGCCGCTTCTGCGAATGAGGCTTCCTTGCCGCTCTCATAGAGTTTTTCGAGCGTCAGCATGGGAATGCGGCTCAGCATGACCTGCGAGGCGGGGTTCACCCCATGCGCGGCGATGAGTGGCGCTATGTCGGGCGCGCGGCCTGTGAAGGGTCGCAGATGCAGGAAGGGCGACATGCGCGGCCCGTCATTCACGGGGTAGTTGTCCCAAAGAAAGGGCTTGCGCTGCAATGTCTCGCTGACGCGGGTGATATGCGCGGCGTCAATTTCCCGGGAACAGACAAGCGGGCCGGTCCAGAAAATCTCGATGGCGGGATCAATTTCCTTCCCCAGCGTGTCGAGATAGCCTTCCGGGCGCTGGCCGAAAAAGCGGTCGAGTACGGGGTCATCCGTGTAATAGCTCGGGCAGACGATCAGACGCCCTGCTTTCGTGCGCTCTGCAACACAGGCGATGATTTCAAGCTGCTTTTCGGCAAGGCCCGGCAGATCGCCGCGCATGTCATCGAAGAGAATGGCCAAATCATCGATGCCGAGCGCATCAAGCTCTGCGAGCTTGCGGGCGAGCGCATCGCGCGCGGCGGAATCAAAATCGAGATAAAGCTCGTAAGGGCTCAGCCCCACACCGAAGCGCACGCCTTCCGCGTGGCAATGGTCGGCGAGTTTCTTCAGCGCATCCTGCTCTGCTTGCGGATGCGGTTCACTCCAGCGCCGGCGCAGAAAGGGATCTGATTTCGGTGCATAGAGATAGAAGCGATAGCCATGCGACGCCAGGGCAGAGACATGCGCCGCCCGCGCTTCCCACTCCCAGGGGATACCGTAGAAACCTTCAATCGTGCCGAGTTCAGGGAACATGATGGCTCTCAGAGTGTGACGACGAAAGGCCCGCGCGGGACCGATTGAAGCAGATATCAGCCGCGCAGCCGCCCCTGCCGCTTGGTCAGTTCGGCCATCTGACCGAAGATCGTCACCACATCATTGGGTGTGTCGTCGCCCGAGAACTCCTTGTAGAGCGTCGAAACGTTGACGACGATACGCTCTGCATCTCCCCAGCTGTCATAATCCGTCATGTCGATATCGAGGGCTGCCTCGAAGGAAGAAAGCCCTGCGTCATAGCGCTTCTTCGCTTCGTCGCGGATATAGGTGAGATAGTCGCGCACGGCCTGTACGCCATTTTTGCCGGTGATCGGGCCATGGCCCGGCACAACGGTTTCAACATCCATGGCAAGGATGCGGTCACAGGCATCAATCCAGTTGCTGACCGGGCCTTCCCACATGATCGGGTGGCCTTCGATGAACAGAATGTCGCCCGTAAATACGAGCCTATCGGCAGGTACATGCACCAGCGCGTCGCCCGGCGTATGCGCGGGGCCGACATGCATGATGCGCACTTCCTTGGTGCCGACATGACGCGTCAGTTCGGTTTCAAAGGTCGTGGTTGGCAGCGTTTGCGTCACGCCCTTGAAGTCGAAGGGGCCGAAACATTGCGTCACATATTTGCCGAGGTCGCCCATGCCCGGTGCCATGTCGAGAAAGCCGGCAAGCAGGGCAGGCGGCTCATGGCGCATCGCTTCCACGGCGAGCTTGTGGGCGATGATCTCCGCTTCCGCGCAGCACTCATTGCCGTTGCAATGGTCGCCATTGTGATGCGTGTTGACGAGCGTACCGATCTTTGCGGCCGCTTTCGGCTCGGCCTTGCGCATGGCGGCGAGCATGTCACGGGTCAGCGGCACGTCAAACAGCGTGTCCACGAGGAAGGATTCGCCGCTATCGACGATCAGTCCGGCATTAGACCAGCCCCAGCCACCATCGGGCTGCAACCAGGCATAGCCGCCATTGCCAAGGTCATGCAGGCCCTTCGTATATTGAAAGCGGCTCAGTCCGAGACCCATTTTCCCCCTCCCAGGTTTTCGCGTATCAGGAAATTCCCGTCATGCCGCTGTCAACGGCGAGTGTCTGCGCGGTGATGTAAACGCTTTCATCGGAGACAAGGAAAAGCGCCGCATAGGCGATTTCCCATGCCGTTGCCTGTCGCCCGAAGGGAACCGGCGTGCGCCCGCGCGACGGGCGGCCCTGCGTTGCGGCGCGGCCAAGCGGCGTATCGACAAGGCCCGGCGCCACGATATTGGCGCGGATGCCGCGCCGCGATCCTTCAAGCGCGACATGGCGCATCAGCCCGCCAAGGGCTGCCTTTGATGCGTCGTAAGCCGGAAGGCGCGATCCGGCAACGAGGCCCGCAATGGATGAAATGAAAACGATGGGCGACCCATCTGCGAGCTTCGGCAAGGCCGCCTTGCAGCAGAGCATCGGTCCGCGCAGATTGACGGTCAGCACCTTGTCCCAGTCTTCGGGCGTCACGCCGGCAAGGCCAAGCCCGCCCACGCCGATGCCGACATTGAGGACGAGACCGTCAAGTCCGCCCAGCGTGCCCTCGGCTTCTGCCACCATGCGTTCGATGTCGGCAGGCTTTGAAATATCGGCTTCGATGACATGCGCCTTGCCGCCTTCGGCTGCAATCATCGAGACGGTTTCTTCCGCCGATGCGCGGTTCATGTCTGCGACGGCAACTTCGGCACCTTCCCGCGCAAAGAGGATCGACATGGCGCGGCCATTGCCGACGGGATCGGTTTCGGCATTCACCACACGCTGCCCGCCGCCCACGATCAGGATGCGCCGCCCGAGAAGGCGACCCCGCGCCGGGGCTTCGCCTGTGGACTCGGCCGGGAGCGGCCTCACATAGCCTTCCTTATCCGCCATTCTCTTCCACGCTCCGTCTGATTTCATCAAGGCCGCTTGTCGATATGTCCGTCTCTTCGAGATCAATCTCGAAGGTTTCGAGGTAGCGGCACACAAGCAGATAGACGCCAATGATGATGACGAGTTCCTGCATTCCCGCATCGCCGAGATGCTGATGGGCCTTTGCGAAGAGCGCACCGTCGGCTTTCACATTGGCAACCTGATTGTCGGTGAAGGCAAGGACGGCATTTTCGACCTCGCTGAACAGAGGCGAGGGAAGGGCGCCCGCCGTGGCCGCTATCCTCTCCTCGCTTATGCCGATCACGCGGGAAACGCGGCGATGCTGATGCAACTCGTAGTTCGAGCCGCAGAGATGGCCCACCCGCAGAATCACGAGTTCCCGCAGTTCCGCGTTCAGTACGCCCGAATTGAGATAGGCGTTGATGAGCGACATGAAGGGAACGAAGGAAGCGCCGCTTCCCGCCAGCATCCGGAAAATGTTGAGCGGGGGAAGGCCGGAGAGAAGCTTCTTTGCGTCATCCGGCAGCGTCGCCGGATCGGGATAGGCGATGCGTGCCACGGGGATCAGCCCTCTACGCCGGGCAGCTTCAGGCCGGACTTATGGCCCGGTTCTTCAATATCCACATCGAAAGTCTCAAGGAAATTCGAAACGAGCGTGTAGAAGCCGATGGTGATGACGAGTTCCTGAAGCTGCTTGTAGCCAAGCTTCTCGACCAGCGGACTGAACGTCTCGTCAGAGGCACGGGTGTTCTTCACCACATCATCAGTGAAGCGCATGACCTGACGCTGTGTCTCGTCAAAGACCTTGGCATCCGGGCCTTCATGGATCGCCTGGATCAGCTCTTCAGACATGCCGAGCTTCCGCGAGATCGCTTCGTGCTGATAGACCTCATAGGAAGAGCCGCGCAGGATGCCCGTTCGCACGATGGCGATTTCACGCAGCACGGGGTCGAGATCCCCGTGAATCAATATCTCGTTACCAAGTTTGATGAAGCCATCGATCATGTCGCCCGAATGGCCGAGCATCCGAAAGATGTTGAGCTTCGGCAGCTTCTCGTAAACGGCCTTGGCGCGGCCGGTGGCTTCTGACGGGTCGAAATAGGGGATGCGAGCCATGTTCGAGCGTTCCTTCCCTGAGTGTCGTTTTCTTTTGCTGCAGTCTAGACGGCGCGGACGCTGCGTCCAGTGGGAATGAGGCGAGGCAGGGTGGCGGGAGAAGGGGTTTCTCGTGAGGGCGCTCTTGCTCACATCGCGTCGCTCGTTACACTGGCGCGCAACAGCAAGGCGGCAAGGCTGGTCCCGGGCAGCAAAACAGCCCCGAAAGAGACGATGCCAGCGCCAGATGGGGGAGGAGCTATCGTCATGTTCGATGCCGAACGTATCAAATCCGTTGCCGACATCACGCGCGTACAGGCGGCCGTAAGGCCCAACGCCGTGGCGCAGGTCTTTGAAGGCCGCGCAACCACCTATGCCGAGCTTGACGCTCGGGCAAGCCAGGTGGCGCAGGCGCTGATTGCCGCAGGCTGCAAGCCTGATGCCCGCATCGGCTTCATGGGCAAGGGGTCGGATCGCTACTTTGAAATGCTCTATGGCGCCTTCAAGGCAAAGGCCGTTGTCGTGGGCGTCAACTGGCGTCTCGCGGCACCGGAAGTTGCCTATGTGCTGAACGATTCCCGCACCGAGATACTGTTCGTCGGCGCTGAGTTCTACGCGATGATCGAGAAGGTGTTGCCGGAATGCCCGACGGTCCGCAAGGTGATCGCGCTTGATGGCGGCCATCCAGAATGGCCCTCTTTTGATGAGTGGCGGGACGCGGCCAAGGCGGAAGACCCGATGCTTCCCGCTTCCGACGATGATGATGTGATCCAGCTTTATACGAGCGGCACGACCGGCCATCCGAAAGGCGTGCAGATCACCAATGGCAATTACATCTCCATCTTCCATCAGGGTGCGCTGGCCGGCTGGGCGAACTGGGGCGAGGATGATGTGGTTCTTGTCTGCATGCCGCTCTTCCATGTGGCAGGCGTGAATATCGGCGTTCTCGGCAATCTGCATGGCTGCAAGAACATCATCATCAAGGATGTTGATCCGCAGCTCATTCTGAGCCTGATCGGTTCGGAGAAACTTACCATCGCCTTCATGGTGCCGGCGGTGATCCTCTTCCTGCTGCAGCAGCCCGGCATTGCGACGACCGATGTGTCCTGCGTCCGGCAGGTGCTTTATGGCGCATCGCCCATCGCGGAAGATGTGCTTCGCCGCGCGCAGGCTACGTTCAAGGCGGCCGATTTCGTGCAGGTCTATGGCCTCACCGAAACAACGGGCGGTGCCACCCATCTGCCGCCCGAAGCGCATGATCCGGCAAAGGGCAAGCTCCGCTCCTGCGGTATCCCCAATCCGGGCATGGAAGTGCGCGTGGTGGATGAAAACGGCAAGGATGTGCCGACGGGCGAGGTCGGCGAGATCGTCATTCGCGGCGGCGCGGTGATGAAGGGCTACTGGAACAGGCCCGAAGCCACGCAGGATGCCATTCGCGATGGCTGGTTCTATACGGGCGATGCAGGCTTCTTCGATGCGGATGGCTATCTCTTCATCCATGACCGCGTGAAGGACATGATTGTGTCCGGCGGCGAGAACATCTATCCCGCGGAAGTCGAGAACGCGCTGTTCGGCCACCCGGCGATTGCCGATGCGGCCGTGATCGGCGTGCCCGATGAAAAATGGGGCGAGGCGGTGAAAGCAATCGTCGTGCTGAAGCCCGGCGAGCAGGCCACTGCGCAGGAGATCATCGCTTTCGCCAAGGAGCGGATTGCGAGCTACAAGGTGCCGAAATCGGTTGATTTCATTGATGCCCTGCCGCGCAACCCTTCGGGCAAGATTCTGCGTCGTGAATTGCGCGCGCCCTACTGGGAAGGCCGCGAGCGCATGGTCAACTGATCGCGCTGACGGAATTGAAGATCGAAAACAGGGGGTGCCGCGCAGGCGATAATGTGCGGACCCCCAAGCCTATTTCATATCGGAGGAAACGAAATGAGCCTTGCCGAGCAAGCTGACGGGCCTGCGCCCTTCAAGCCGTTGAAGCAGAAGCCGCCGAAAATCACCGTGCGTCGCGAGACGGATGGCACGATCTATGTGTCCTCCGACTATCCGCTGCCCGAGATGAAGCGCAGTGTGCCGCATATTCTGGAAGAGCGGGCGGCGGCACATCCGGACCGCAATTTCATCGGCGAGCGCGATGCGTCCGGCGAGTGGGTGTTCATCACCTATGGCGAGGCGAACCGGAAGGCTGATGCGGTTGCAAGTGCGCTTCTGAAGCGCGGCCTCGACCAGTCAACACCGCTCATGATCCTCTCCAGCAACTCCATTGCCCATGCGGTGATGATGCTGGGCGCGCTCAAGGCAGGTGTGCCTGTAGCGCCTGTCAGTGTTCCCTATTCGCTGATGAGCTCCGATTTCTCGAAGCTTCATCATGTCGTAGGGCTGACCAAGCCGAAGATGATCTTTGCCGATAATGGCGATCTCTTTGCGAAGGCGCTTGCAGCGGTCGGCGGGGATGCGGAAATCGTCATCCAGACGGGCAGCGTGCCGGGTGCGACTTTCTATGATGATCTTCTGAAAACCAATGCGGGGCCGGAAGTTCGCGCCTCCATGGACAAGATCAATCACGACACGGTTGCGAAATATCTCTTCACATCGGGCTCCACCGGCATGCCGAAGGGCGTGATCCAGACGCATCGCATGATGATGGCGCAGATTGCGGCGGGTGAAGCACTGCGCACGGAAGAGCCGGACCCGGACGAGATTCCGCAGAGCCTTGAATGGATGCCGTGGAACCATATTTCCGCAGGCAATATTGGCTTCAACGGGAACATGAACAGCGGTGGCACGGTGCATCTTGATGCAGGCAAGCCGGTGCCCGGGCTTTTCGATCAGACGATCCGCAATCTTCGCGATGTATCGCCGCGCGTCTTTGGTTCGGCGCCGGTTGCCTTTGCGATGCTTGCCGATGCAATGGAGCGGGATGCCGAGCTTCGCGCGAGCTTCTTCCGCAATCTCGAATATATGGCCTATGGCGGTGCGACGCTTTCAAGCGATCTTTATGACCGCATGCAGGCGCTGGCCGTGGCTGAGACGGGTTATCGCATTCCGCTTACCACCATGTATGGCGCAACCGAAACGCAGGGCATCACGGTTGTGCATTGGGTGACGGAGCGCGTCGGCCTTGTGGGCCTGCCCATACCCGGCATTACGCTGAAGCTTGTGCCGAACGGGGCGAAGCTCGAAGTGCGCGTGAAAGGTTCGACGGTTACGCCGGGCTATCTCAACGATCCGAAGAAGACCGCAGAAGCCTTCGATGAGGAAGGCTTTTACAGCCTTGGTGATGCGGCGAAGTTCCTTGATGAAGACAAGCCTGAACTCGGCCTCGTCTTTGACGGTCGCGTGACGGAAGACTTCAAGCTTTCTTCCGGCACATGGGTTTCAACCGGCACGCTGCGCGCCGATGCGGTGGCGGCCTGCTCGCCGCTCGTTCAGGATGCTGTCGTATGCGGTCTCGACAAGCCCTATATCGCGCTTCTCGCCTGGCCGAATATTGCAGCGGCGCGGAAGATTGCAGGGCTTGGCGATGATGCAGACCCGCAGGCAGCAATTTCGCATCCGAAGGTTGTGGAGCATCTGCGCACTGCGCTTCAGAAGCACAACAAGGGCGGTGGTTCTTCCACCCGCATTGCGCGGATTCATCTGATGCTTGAGCCGCCCTCGATTGATGGTCACGAAATCACGGACAAGGGTTATGTCAATCAGGCCGCAACGGCAGCGCGCCGCGCACATCTTGTCGAGCGTCTCTATGAAGACCCGGCACCAGAAGATGTGATTGTCGTCTGATCGGGAAGAATACGAGAAGATGTCACCCCGGCTATAATGGCCGGGGTGATGCTTTTTGAGGGAGCCGCAACATGATCCGCCCGCGCGATGTTCTCGATTTCTGGTTTGGTGCCGGGCCGGAAAAATGGTTTACCAAAAGCGATGCCTTTGATGCGGAGATCCGCCGTCGCTTTGGCGAGACGCATAAGGATGCGGCGGCAGGCAAGCTCGATGGC
>NZ_JBATWS010000103.1:0-2963 GCF_049672805.1 Parvibaculum sp. | reverse complement strand
AACCACTACAGCATCGAAGAAATTCAACCGCGGCATTTCATGCAAACCGCCGAGATCGCTGGCCTACCGAAGCCGATGATTGCGCAAGCATTCGATGAGGTCATCGACACCGCAAACACTGCTCTCTCACATGTAGAGGCTGCACTCTCAGCGGAGTTTCCAATTGCGATTCACGACAGTGTTTACGGTGCGCTCACGAAACGGCTTCGCATTTTGAAAGGCTGATCTGCGCAGGCAACGCGGCTTCTGTGCACCCTTGGCACTGGTACATCAGACTGGTACATTTGGTACCGAAAACGCTCGCTGAGGCGCGTCGTAAGTCGCTGATTTATAAGCATATTGAGGAAAGTGGTAGCGGAGGACGGATTCGAACCGCCGACACGCGGATTATGATTCCGCTGCTCTAACCAACTGAGCTACTCCGCCCCGAAATCCGCAGGATGCTGCGGGCCTTGCTGTTCGGGGCAAGGGAGCCCCGGATATAAGGGGCGACGTGCCGTGCTGTCAAGCAAGGGAAGCCACTTCCGGCCCCCTGAAGGAAAGCAGGATTTCTGGCGGAAACCCTGCCCTTGCAGGCCTGGTTTCAGGCGCCTTCCGCGGCCGCCGTCTCGCCCGCCGGGACCGCTTCTTCCGCCTTGCGGAAGCGCAGCATGGTGAAGAGGCCGAAGGGCTTCAGCTTCACCGTTTCGACGAGTTCCAACGTGGTGGCATCGGTGATGGTTTCCGCCCGGAAATCCGGGTGCCAGCCAAGCGCGCGGGCCGCCGGCGCCATGAAGCTCTCAACCCAGCCGCGAAGCCCGTGATCCTGCGCGAAATGATTGACGATCAGCACCTCGCCGCCCGGCGCGCAGACGCGCTCAAGCTCGCGCAGCACCTTCACCGGGTCCGGCACCACGGTCATTACATACATGGCAACCACCGTGTCGAAAGAAGCATCGCCAAAGCCAAGCTCGGAGGCGTCCATCTCATAGATGCCTTCGATATTGGTGAGCTTCTTCTCGCGCACGCGCTGGCGTGCAATGCGGAGCATGTCGGGCGAGAGATCAATGCCGGTAACGGTGAGATGCGGCGCATAGCGCGGCAGCGCAACGCCGGTACCTACGCCCACTTCAAGCAACTTTCCGGAGCGACGATTGATAATGTCGATGGCGCGCTTGCGACCGGCATCAGCGACAGGGCCGAATGAGAAGTCGTAAACGGGCGCCCAGCGCGCATAGGCTTTGATGACCGATTGTTCGTCTATCCGCGCAAGTCCGCTCAAGATGCCGCACCCCGTTTACTTCAACTCAAATGAATGTGAGGCCATCCGCCCCGCCGAGCAACAGAATATCTGGTGGATTGCGGCCAAAATGCGGTTCAGCCAGCCGCCGCCACGCGTGCGGTCGCGGCACTTGCAGCCTCTTCCATCTGCCAGCGGCTTTCCGTTCGGGCAATCCAGCCGCCGCCAAGCACGCGCGCGGGATCAGCCGCATCGTAGAACACACATGCCTGCCCCGGCGCGACGCCGCCTTCCCCCTCCGTCAGGGTGACGACAAGGCCCGCTCCGTCGTATTCAATGCGTGCGGGTACCGGCTCGCGCGTGGAACGCACACGGGCGAGCAAATCCATGCCGCCCTCCGGCAGCGCCTCGAGCGGCAGATCGCCGAGCCAGTTCACATCCCGCAGCACAAGGCGGCTCGTCTCCAGCGCTTCCTTCGGCCCGACAATCACGCGATGGCGCACGGGATCAAGCTTCACGACGAAAAGCGGCTCGCTTGCAGGGCCATCCGCGCCAATGCCCAGTCCCCGCCGCTGACCGATGGTGAAATTAATGATCCCTTCATGCCGCCCCAGTACGCGCCCATCGAGATGCACCACCTCGCCCGGCGTTGCTGCTTCCGGCTTCAGCCGCTGTACAATCGTCGTATAGCGGCCGGTAGGGACAAAGCAGATGTCCTGGCTGTCCGGCTTTTCGGCGACAACGCCAAGCCCCATGCGCGCGGCAAGTGCCCGCGCTTCGGGTTTTGTCAGATCGCCGAGCGGAAAGCGCAAAAACTCGAGCTGCTCGCGCGTGGTGGTGAAGAGGAAATAGCTCTGGTCGCGCTCAAGATCGCGCGGGCGGCGAAGCTCGCGCCCGGCCTTTCCGGGGCGGCTTGAAATGTAATGGCCGGTCGCAAGCGCAGCAGCGCCCAGATCACGCGCCGTTTCCAGCAGATCGCGAAACTTCACGCGCTCGTTGCAGCGCACGCAGGGAATGGGTGTCTCGCCAGCGGCATAGGAATCGGCGAAATCATCCATCACCGCCTTGCGAAAGCGGTCTTCATAGTCGAGCACATAATGCGGAATGCCGATCGCATCGGCCACGCGGCGAGCATCCTGAATGTCCTGCCCCGCGCAACACGCGCCCTTGCGCGACACGGCCACACCATGATCGTAAAGCTGCATGGTGATGCCGACGACATCATAGCCCTGCTCCTTGAGCAGCGCCGCCGTGACGGAACTGTCCACGCCACCCGACATGGCAACGACCACCCGCGTTTCCTCCGGGCGGCCCGGAAGGTCAAGGCTGTTCAGTCCCGTCTTTTCGTCGAATGCATTGCGCATGGTGCTGCTCCTGCCCGGCAAATATTGCCGGACGGTAGGGAATATCAGCCCCGCCCCCCAGCCCGTCAAGCCCAAGTCAATGAAATAATTGAGGTTTTCTGACGCAGCGCATTGGCCTGCGGCTTGCTTCATAGGGCGCAAGCGTATTTTCGAGCAGGTGATATCCATGGATTTGTCTTCTTCAGCCACGCAACGCAGCCTCCCTTCCGAGGCGTTGTCGATCCAGCCGGGCTCCGTCCGGGCGGCAACGGCGGTGGCTGCCAGTGAATTCGCCCGCCATCTTGCGGAAAACACCCGCACAGACGCCCCGCGCCGCCGCGATGACAGGCCCGCCGAGCGCACCGCACGCACCGACAAGGGGCCGGAAGATACCCGCGAGG
>NZ_JBATWS010000102.1:0-16225 GCF_049672805.1 Parvibaculum sp. | reverse complement strand
CATTGGCCGCGCGAAAACGGAAAGCGCGGCTGATGCCCTGCGCCGTATCAATCCTGATGTGACAATCATTCAGTACAAGGAACGTCTGACAGCAGCAAACGCCATCGACATCATCTCGCAATATGATGTGGTGGCGGATGGTTGCGACAATTTCGAAACACGCTTCCTCGTCAATGATGCGTGTTACTTCGCCAGGGTGCCGCTTGTCTCCGCCGCTGTCGGCCAGTTCGAGGGGCAGGTCGCTGTCTTCCGCGCCTTCGAGCGCGATGCGGATGGAAAGCCGAAACCCAGTTACCGCGACTTCATTGGCGAGACGCCGCCACCCGGTGCCGTGCCCACTTGCGAGGAAGCAGGTGTTGTCGGCGCGCTGACGGGCGTTGTGGGTTCCCTTCAGGCGCTTGAAGTCATCAAGGAAATCACGGGCGCCGGGACGAGCCTTGCAGGCCGGTTGCTGATCTATGACGCGCTCGAGACGCGCTTCCGCACGCTGACGCTTCGCTGGGATCCGAAAAATCCGCTGACGGGCGACGCGCCCACCATCACCGATCTTTCAGGCCACGCCTGATCCCGTTCACATGATGGCGGGGATCACGCGGTCGGGCGGACGGTGGCCATCCATAAAGGTCTTGATGTTGATGATGACCTTGCCGCCCATCTCCACGCGGCCCTCAATGGTGGCCGAGCCCATATGCGGCAGCGTCACCACATTGGGCAGGTTCAGCAGGCGCGGTGATACCGCCCGGTCATGCTCGAAAACATCAAGCCCCGCCCCCGCAAGCTCGCCTGCCTCCAGCGCGCGAATCAGAGCGTTCTCATCAATGATTTCGCCGCGCGCCGTGTTGACGATATAGGCTTCCGGCTTCAGCAGTTTCAGGCGGCGCGCATCAAGCAGGTGAAACGTCTGCGGCGTCAGCGGGCAGTTCACTGAGACGATATCGACCTTGCCGAGCATATCGTCGAGATTTTCCCAGAAGGTCGCGCCCAGTTCCTGCTCGATCACGGCATTGGCGGGCTTGCGGTTGTGATAGTGGATTTCGAGGCCGAAGGGCCGCGCGCGGGCGGCAACCGCCTGCCCGATACGGCCCATGCCGACAATGCCGAGCCGTTTGCCGGTGAGGCGGCGGCCGAGCATCCATGTCGGCGACCAGCCGGGCCAGTTGCCTTCATGCTCGCGCAGATAGCGCGCGCCTTCGGCAAGGCGGCGCGGCACGGCGAGGATCAGGCCCATCGTCATGTCGGCCGTGTCCTCCGTCAGCACACCCGGCGTGTTGGTGACGGTGATGCCGCGACGGCGGGCAGATTCCACATCGATATTGTCCACGCCCGTGCCGAACTGGGCGATGAGGCGCAGATTTTCACCGGCCTGTGCGAGAAGTTTCGCATCGATCCGGTCTGTCACGGTCGGCACCAGAACATCGGCCTTGCGCAGCGCCTCAGCGAGTTCGCTCTGCGTGAAGGGATGATCGTCCTCATTCAGCCGGACATCGAAAAGTTCGGCCATGCGCGCCTCAATGGGCGCCGGAAGTTTCCGCGTGACGATCACGAGCGGTTTTTTGGCGGTCATGTCCTACTCCGGGGATTTTCCGGCGGTTACCGGATCTGGCCCGATATTCTTAACAGGTTTATCCGGCTGTTTGCTTCATTTTCTGGCAAAATCACCTGAGTCGCTTGTGATATGGCAGAGAGATGACACTCTCATGGCGCTGCATGAGAGGGATGGAACCGAGGAGATGATGGGGAAGCGCGCGGGCCGGGTGGGAGCAAGGGGCAGATTTGCGTTGAGCGCGGGGGCATTCTCCGCCGCGCTGCTGCTTGCGCTGCTTGTTCCGGGCGGGCCCGCCACCCCGCCCGCAGAGGCCTCCTCCGCCACGGCAAACGAAATGCCGGAGCGCCGGCCCGGCGCATCGACCGGCCTTCCCGTGCCCCGTTTCGTCAGCCTCAAATCCGGCCGCGCCAATGTACGGCGTGGGCCCGGCACCGACTTTCCCATCGACTGGGTCTATCGCAAGAATGGCGTGCCGCTCGAGATCATTGCGGAATCCCATAACTGGCGGCGCATCCGCGACCATGAGGGGGACGGGGGCTGGATCTGGCACACCATGCTCGCCGGTGAGCGCACGGCCATCATTGATGGCACCACGCCGGACGAACCGGTGCCGCTGCACAGCACGCCGAGCGTTGAAGCGCCTGCCACCGCCTATGCCGAGCCGGGGCTTGTTGCGCGCGTGACCGCCTGCAAGGCGGGCTGGTGCCGCCTCGACGCAAACGGCTACCAGGGCTGGGTGGTGCAGCAGAAACTCTGGGGCGTCTATCCCGGCGAAGAGTTCGAATAGAACGCATCCCTCAATGCGGGAACTGCAAAGATGTGGATGGCTAGGTCAGGCCCCGCCATGACGAGGGTTGCCTGCTGACCACGCGAGAGCGCACGGAGAACTTTCAAGCCGCCGTTCAGTCGAAATCTTTTGCGAGCGCTTCTTTCACTTCCGGGCGCATCACCGCCATGTGGTGATAACTCTCATGCGCGATGATGGCGAGCACTTGTGTGGCGGGATCGCGAAACTTCGCAATCTGCTCGGGCGTGAAACGGAAATGCACAAAATGTACGGATGAGGTTTTGCCATCCGCCTTTGTGCGCTCCACATCCGTCTCCGCTTCACCCTGAATGCGCTCGCCCCCGACATCGATGAAGATATGCTTCTCGACCCAGGTGATCGTGCGCAGAAACCTGTCGCGGCGCACCTCGTCATCGATCTCGAACATGACCGTGGCCACGAGTTCGTCACCCTGCGGGATGAGCGGGTTATAGGCGGCCAGCTCATCGGCGATCTGCTCTTCGCCACCCTTTTCGATGTGCAGCATTTCCTGAACCTGCTGGAACATCGTGTCGTAATTTTCGAAATAGAAAGTCGCATGAGGGCCGACCTCGACGCGGCGATTCTTCTTCACCTCGGTGATCGCCGCGCGGCGCGCCTTGCGCTCGCTTGCATAGACCTCATAGGGAAGAATATCGGCGGGAGTGATCTGCTTTTTCATTGCAACCAACTTTCAAACAAACGGTGCGGCAGGGTCAGCTTATGAGACCCCATGCCCGCGCCATGATCTCGATCGGATGATAGGGCGTCGGCGGCACCGGCTCGCCCATATCGTTTATCTCATGGACGAGATGCTTTGCAGCAAGCGGGCAGTCCGAGGTGACATATTTGTTGCCCGTTTTCGAGACGTTACGGGCAGCGGTCTTGCCGACCTTCATGGCGGTCTCGAAGGTGTTCTTCATCACGCCAAATGTTCCTCCGTGTCCGGAACAACGTTCGACGATATCTACCTTGATTTCGGGGATGAGACGCAGCATCTCGGCTGACTTCGCGCCCATATTCTGCGCACGCGCATGACAGGCGAGATGGGCGGTAACACCGCCTTCGACCGCGCGAAGGCCGGGCGCAAGCCCTTCCTTCTTCGCAATGTCCACGACATATTCGTCAATGTCGCGTGTGGCGGCGGAGAGTTTCGCCACATCCTTGTTGTCTGGGAGAATGAGCGGCCATTCGAACTTGAACATCAGCCCGCAGGAAGCCGTCAGCGTGATGATGTCATAGCCCTTGTCGATCCACTCGCCCATGTCCCGCGCAACCTTTTCAGCCTGCGCGGCGACCTTTTCAAGATTGCCCTGTTCGAAGAAGGGCATGCCGCAGCAACCCGGATAGGCGACCTGCGTTTCGACGCCATTATGCGCGAGCACGAGGCGGGCGGCTTCACCGACTTTCGGATTGTTGTAGTTGACGAAGCAGGTCGCAAAGACCACCGCCTTGCGGCCTTTGGCGGGTGCTTCCTTTGGCGCGGCGACGCCATCGCGGTCCTGCTTGCGCGCGCGCATGGTGAAGGTCTGGCCGTGGAACTTCGGCAGTTCGGCGCGGCGGTCAATACCGGCAACCGCTTCAAGCGCAGGGCGCGTCAGCGCATTGCCCTTTGCCGAACCCCAGTTTGCGAGCGGCGCGGCCACGGCGGCGAGCTTGCCGTTCCGGTCCATCCGCGCGAGCTGATCGGGCACGAAGGGGAACCTGCCCTTCTGCTTTGCCTCCACCGCGCGATAGCGCAGCATCAGATGCGGGAAATCGAGATTGAATTCATGCGGCGGCACATAGGGGCACTTCGTCATGTAGCACATGTCGCAAAGCGTGCAGGCTTCGACGACGGGGCCGAAATCTTCCGACTTCACCTCATCCAGTTCACCCGTCGGACTTTCATCAATGAGATCGAAGAGGCGGGGGAAGCTGTCGCAGAGATTGAAGCAGCGGCGGCAGCCGTGACAGATATCGAAGATGCGGCGCAGTTCTGCGTCCAGCTTCTCGGCATCATAAAAATCGGGGTTGCGCCAATCGATCGGATGGCGGATCGGCGCTTCGGTGCTGCCTTCGCGCGGTGCTGCGGATTTGGGGCTTCCGTTTGCGGGCGCGCCTTCCAGCGAGTTGCTCATCGGCCTTCTCTTCCTCCCAGCGAGATGACGATATCGGCACGGGTGGCGGGCGACGCCTGTTCACAAGGCCTCGCCCGCCACCCGGCTGTTAGCCGAAGCTCTTAGCTTCCGAGGCTGTCGAGCGCCTTCTGGAAGCGGCCGGCATGGCTCTTTTCCGCCTTTGCAAGCGTTTCGAACCAGTCTGCGATTTCGTCAAAGCCTTCCTCGCGCGCGGTGCGAGCCATGCCCGGATACATGTCGGTGTATTCGTGCGTCTCGCCGGCGATGGCGGCCTTGAGGTTCTGGTCGGTCGAGCCGATGGGCTCACCCGTGGCCGGGTCACCGACTTCCTCAAGGAATTCCAGATGGCCATGAGCATGGCCCGTTTCGCCTTCCGCCGTGGAGCGGAACACGGCGGCCACGTCGTTGTAGCCTTCCACGTCGGCCTTCTGGGCGAAATAGAGATAGCGGCGGTTGGCCTGGCTTTCGCCCGCAAACGCCTCTTTCAGGTTTTCCCAGGTCTTGGTACCGGACAGCGATGCCATGATGTTCTCCTCACCTGTCTTTGATGTTGTTCCACGCTGAGATCGGACGGGCAGCGATATGCAGCGCCCGGAACGGCCGATCCCGTCCGCCCGCCTGCTTTTCAGAAGGAAGAGCGGAACATGGCCGCGACTCTAGGCTTCGGCACGCCCAAGGTCAATAGTTTGGAATATCTCCAAACAACCTTTTTAGTCTTTGGTTTTGCGAAGAATTATCATTAGCGCGGAGATTTCCGCTCCTGCAGGCGAACGATCACATCCACGCGCGCGACATCCATGCCTTCCGGTGCGGGCGGCAGCTTGCCGATCGCCACATCATCGCCTGCGATATCCATGAGCGCGCCATCCTTCTCGATGAAGAAGTGATGGTGGTCATGAATATTGGTGTCGAAATAGGTGCGCGAGGAATCGACCACCACTTCGCGCAACAGACCTGCGCCCGTGAACTGGTGGAGCGTGTTGTAAACGGTTGCAAGAGACACGCTGACGCCCGCCTTCTGGGCCTCGTCATGCAGTGCTTCAGCCGTCACATGGCGGTCACCGCCATCGAAGAGAAGGCGGCCAAGCGCCAGCCGCTGCCGCGTGGGCCGCAGGCCTGACTCGCGGAGCTTTGCAAGCGTCTGTGCGTAGGGTCTTTCCTGCGTCACCGGACCGTTCCTCTTCACTATTGCGCCTTACGCGCTGCAGGCCATATCCCTCAGGACACACTCCGCCTGCAGTTTGTAATCGTTACAAACAGTAGATAGTGTCCCGGTTACGGATTTGTCAAGGCCACCTAACGCCGGGGAAAAGCCGCCGCATCCGCAAAATGCCCTTGCATCAAGGGTTTGCGACGGCTTACGGGTATGTTACGAAGCCTTCCGGACAAGCAAACAAGCCCTGCAAAGGGGCGACAAACCGGGCGGGCACAAGCTCTCCCATGAACGGGGACGGCCAGCGGGAATTGCCGGAGAGGCGCAACGCGGCACAGGACAGAGCGGATAAGCGATGGCGGAACAGAAATCGGCATATTCCCTGGAAGACCTGCTTGAATGCAGCCACGGACGCATGTTTGGACCGGGCAATCCGCAGCTCCCCCTTCCGCCGATGCTCATGATCGACCGCATCACCCATATCAGCCAGGAGGGCGGCGACTATGGCAAGGGACAGATCCTTGCCGAGTTCGACATTCACCCGGACCGCTGGTTCTTCCCCTGCCATTTCGAAGGCGATCCGGTGATGCCGGGCTGCCTCGGCCTTGACGGCATGTGGCAGCTTCTCGGCTTTTTCCTCGGCTGGATCGGCGCGCAGGGCAAGGGCCGTGCGCTTGGCGTGGGTGAAGTGAAATTCTCCGCCATGGTGACGCCGGCAGTGAAAAAGCTCGAATATGTCATTAATCTCAAGCGCGTCATCAATCGCAAGCTTGTGCTGGGCATTGCCGACGGCATCATCAAGGCGGACGGCGAAGTGGCCTTCACCATCACCGATATGAGGGTGGGCCTGTTCGGGTCAGCCGAGCAGCCGGCCTGAAGCCGCACACAAGTCAGCAACACCAGATCGACATCCAGAAGGGAAGCGGACAGGAAAGCAGGCAGACCCGGTGATGCCGAGACTTGATGCTCAGCAATCGCCCCTCCCCTTTCCGCCTGTTCCGCGCACAGTGAAAGAGAGACTGTCATGAGACGAGTGGTCGTCACGGGGCTCGGTATCGTCTCCAGCATCGGCAATAATGCTCAGGAAGTGACGGCGAGCCTTCGCGAAGGCAGGTCCGGTATCTTGAAGGCGGACACATACGCCGAGATGGGCTTTCGCAGCCAGGTGCATGGAAGCCTGAAGATCGATCTTGATGAAGCGGTGGATCGCCGCGCGCGGCGCTTCATGGGCGATGGCGCTGCCTATGCCTGGATTGCGATGAACCAGGCGATTGCAGATGCGGGCCTTGAGGAAAAGGACGTGAGCAATCCGCGCACCGGCCTCATCGTCGGCTCGGGCGGCCCCTCCACAAAGGCAATCGTTTCTGCAGCCGACATGGCGCGCACCGAAGCTGTGAAGGGTCCGAAAAAGGTTGGCCCCTTTGCCGTGCCGAAAGCCATGTCTTCCACCTGCTCGGCAAATCTCTCGACCTGGTTCAAGACCAAGGGCGTCAACTATTCGATCAGCTCGGCCTGCTCGACCTCCGCGAACTGCATCGGCAATGCGGCGGAGATGATCCAGTGGGGCAAGCAGGACGTGATGTTTGCCGGCGGCGGCGAAGAACTCGACTGGACGCTCTCCGTTCTGTTCGACGCCATGGGCGCCATGTCCTCCAAGCGCAATGACACGCCGGAAAAGGCAAGCCGCGCTTACGACAAGGACCGTGACGGCTTCGTCATCACGGGCGGCGGCGGCATTCTTGTTCTGGAAGAGCTGGAACATGCCAAGGCGCGCGGTGCGAAAATCTATGCCGAGATCGTCGGCTATGGTGCGACCGCCGACGGCGCCGACATGGTGGCGCCTTCGGGCGAAGGTGCCGTGCGCTGCATGAAGATGGCGCTTGAAAATGTGAAGGCGCCGGTTGATTACATCAATCCGCATGCGACATCGACGCCGGTTGGCGACATTCCGGAAGTGAAGGCGATCCAGGAAGTCTTTGGCGCGAACATGCCGCCGATCAGCGCGACCAAATCGCTGACCGGCCATGCGCAGGGTGCGGCGGGTGTGCATGAGGCAATCTATACGCTGCTGATGATGCAGGGCGGCTTCATCGCCGCGAGCGCGAATATTGACGAGATCGATCCCGAAATCGCAGACGCCAATATCGTCCGTGAACGGATCGACAATGCCAATATCAACCTCGCCATTTCCAACAGCTTCGGCTTTGGTGGCACCAACGCGACATTGGCGTTTCAGCGGTTTGAGGGGTGATCCCGGTTCGTTGAAGAACAGGGCCGGCGCGACGTCCGGCATGGACCGGATAAATCGGAGATAAATCAGGCAATGCATGGATCTGGTGGCGAGAAGCCGGGCGAACAGGCCCTCGTTTTGACAGGCCCTCTGATGAAGGGCCGTCGCGGCCTCATCATGGGTGTGGCAAACGACCATTCAATTGCCTGGGGCATTGCGCGGGCGCTTGCAGCTCATGGGGCGGAGCTTGCCTTCACCTATCAGGGCGATGCTTTCGGGCGGCGCGTGAAGCCGCTTGCCGAATCTGCGGGCTCGGACATTCTGCTGCCATGCGATGTGACGGACCCGGAAAGCGTGGACGCGGTATTCGCTGCGCTTGAAGAGAAGTGGGGCGTGCTCGACTTCGTGGTTCATGCCATCGCCCATTCCGACAAGAACGAGCTCAAGGGCCGCTATGTCGATACAACGCGGGAAAACTTCCTGCGCACGATGGATATTTCCTGCTTCTCCTTCACCGATGTGGCGCGCCGCGCATCGAAGCTGATGACGCGGGGCGGTGCCATGGTGACGCTCACCTATGGCGGCTCCACGCGCGTCATGCCGAACTACAATGTCATGGGCGTCGCCAAGGCGGCGCTCGAAGCAAGCGTGCGCTATCTCGCGGTCGATCTCGGCCGCCACAATATTCGCGTGAATGCGATTTCCGCCGGTCCGATGCGCACCCTCGCCGGCTCTGCCGTGGGCGATGCGCGCTTCGTGTTCAAGTGGAACAAGACCCATGCGCCGATCAAGGAATCGATCGAACTCGATCATGTCGGCGGAGCGGGCCTTTATCTTCTCTCCGACCTCTCCGCACGCGTATCGGGTGAAATCCACTATGTGGATGGCGGCTACAATATTATCGGCCTGCCCCGTGCGAACGAGCTGAAGGAGCAGATGGAGAGTGGCGATAATTGATCGCCTCTAGCGCCGCTTCATTTCCAGCACGTTGAAGGTCGATTCAAGTTCCGGCCAGGGAAAGACGATGCGGGCGCGGCCATCTTTGAGCAGCGAGGTAATGGCGGGCTGATCGATCATTTGCGGGTCGGTCACGCCGCCTTCCGGGCCGGAATAAGCACGGATCGGGCCTGAGTGATCTTCATTCGGCGTGGCGAGCAGCACCCAGCTCTTTTCATCGCGCTCATAGAAGAAGCCCGACATGCGCTGCGAGCCGGTGAGCTTCTCGAAGAAGAGGCGACCATCCCGTTCCCTCACCTCGCAGCGAAACCAGCCGTATACGACAAATCCCGCAAAGGGTCCGCCTGCCTTGATGGTGCGACAGTTCCAGTCGCCCTTCAGCTTCTCCGCATCGGCGGCAACAAGCGTCGCCTCCATGATGCTTTCAAGCGCGTTGTAGGAACCATGCTCCTCGCCTGCGACGCGGGATTCCATCATGCCTTTGGTGATTGCATCCTCGTATCGCTCAAGCCGGTCCAGATCATGCGCTGTCGCCTGCGCGCGCCATTCCTGCGGAGCTGCGCCGGATGGCGCGGATGCAGCCGGCACGGCACTCTCCGCACAGGCGCTGGTCACAAAAAGGAAAAGAAAGGCGGCGGCAGAAGGAAGGCGCATCGAAGGCTCCAAATAAAAACGGGGCCAGCCGAAGCTGACCCCCGCAACTCTATCGTCATTCGCAGCGAACGTCAGTCGCGATCGCGGCGCTTGCCGCGGCCACCGCCGCCTTCGCGGCGCTCACGGGGCTGCTCTTCGGGCTCGTTCTCGTAAACGATCTCTTCGCCCGTCTCCTGATTCACATGCTTCATGGAGAGGCGGACCTTGCCACGGTCGTCGAAGCCGAGAAGCTTCACCTTGACCTTGTCACCCTCGTTGCAAATGTCCGAGACCTTTTCGACGCGGTTCGGTGCCATCTGCGAGATATGCACGAGACCGTCGCGCGGGCCGAAGAAGTTCACGAAGGCGCCGAAATCGACGACCTTCACGACCGTGCCTTCATAGATGGCGCCCACTTCCGGCTCCGCGACGATGCCGCGAATCCAGTCGATTGCCGCCTTGATGGAAGCAGCATCCGAGCTTGCCACCTTGATCGTGCCATCGTCCGAAATATCGACCTTGGCGCCCGTCTTTTCCACGATCTCGCGCACGACCTTGCCGCCCGTGCCGATGACTTCGCGGATCTTGTCGGTCGGCACCGTGATGACTTCGATGCGCGGCGCATATTCGCCCATTTCGGGGCGCGCCGTATCAAGAGCCTTCGCCATCTCGCCGAGAATGTGCATGCGGCCGCCCTTCGCCTGGGCGAGGGCCTGCTTCATGATGCTCTCATTGATGCCGGTGATCTTGATGTCCATCTGGAGCGAGGTCACACCTTCCGCCGTGCCTGCCACCTTGAAGTCCATATCGCCGAGGTGATCTTCGTCGCCGAGAATGTCGGAGAGAACCGCGAAGCGGTCGCCTTCGAGGATCAGACCCATCGCGATGCCCGCAACAGCCCGCTTCAGCGGTACGCCCGCATCCATCATCGCAAGCGATGAGCCGCAAACCGTGGCCATGGAAGAGGAGCCGTTCGACTCGGTGATTTCCGAGACGAGGCGCAGCGTGTAGGGGAAATCGGTCTTTGACGGCAGCACCGCACGCAGCGCGCGCCAGGCAAGCTTGCCGTGGCCGATTTCGCGGCGACCCGTGAAGCCGACGCGGCCCGTCTCACCCACGGAGAAGGGCGGGAAGTTGTAGTGCAGCAGGAAGTTTTCCTTGTAGGTGCCTTCCAGCGCGTCGATGAACTGTTCGTCATCGCCCGTGCCGAGCGTCGCAACCACAAGAGCCTGGGTCTCACCGCGCGTGAAGAGCGCAGAGCCATGCGTGCGCGGCAGCACACCCACTTCGGCGACAATCGGGCGGACGGTTTCGAGGTCGCGGCCGTCGATACGGGTCTTGGTATCGAGGATCGAGTTACGGACGATGTCGCTCTCGATTTCCTTGAAGATGCCGCCGACTTCATTTTCGGGAAGGGCGTTTTCATCATCAGGGTTGCAGAGCGCCGCCTTGACCTTGTCCTTCGCCTGCGCGATCGCTTCGTGGCGCTTCGCCTTTTCCTTGATCTGATAGGCAGCGCGCAGATCGTCACCGACCAGCTCGCGCACCTTGGCGACGATGGCGGAATTGTCCTTCACGTCCACCGGGCGCGGTTCCTTGGCGCATTTTTCCGCCATGCGGATGATCATGTCGATCACCGGCTGGAACTCCCGATGGCCGAACATGACGGCGCCGAGCATGACGTCTTCGGAAAGCTCTTTCGCTTCCGATTCCACCATCATCACAGCATCGCTCGTGCCGGCGACAACGAGATCAAGCGCCGTTTCCGGCATTTCGTCGATCAGCGGGTTGAGCTTGTATTCGCCATTGAAGTAGCCGACGCGTGCGGCACCGATCGGGCCGAGGAAGGGCAGGCCCGAAATGGTGAGAGCGGCGGAGACCGCGATCATCGCCACGATATCGGGATCATTTTCCATGTCGTGGCTGAGAACGGTCGCGATGACCTGTGTCTCGTTCTTGAAGCCCTTGATGAAGAGCGGACGGATCGGACGATCGATCAGGCGGGAAACAAGCGTTTCCTTTTCGCTCGGGCGGCCTTCGCGCTTGAAGAAGCCACCGGGGATCTTGCCCGCCGCGTAGGTCTTTTCCTGGTAGTTCACGGTCAGGGGGAAGAAGTCGAGGCCCGGCTTCGGCGAACGCTCGCCGACCACCGTGGCCAGCACTGTTGTTTCGCCATAGGTGGCCATCACGGCACCGTCAGCCTGGCGGGCGATCTTGCCCGTCTCCAGGATGAGCGGGCGACCGCCCCATTCGATTTCTTCGCGAGTAATGTCAAACATATCAGTTTCCTGTTCCGCAGCCCCGCCATCCATGCGTTCTTCCACCATCCTGCGGCGGCTGCTTTTCTGCCGCTTCTGACGCGGCCGGACAAAAAGGAGGGACAAACGCGGCTGCGCCGAATGCGCTTCCATCGGGGAAACCCCGGACGAAAAACCCGGCACCACGAGACGGAGGCGGCGGGTTCAGACGCGATATCCATCCGTAGACGGACGAATGTCTCTGTTTACAAGGCCCCGAAAGACGCACGCCCGCCCGCGAGGTTCATGATGAACCTCTGGGCAGGCGCCGTGCAAAACAGAACCGGTGGGGCAATAAGCACCCCTGTTACCGCCGAATCCCCAGACGGGCGATCAGCTTTTCGTAACGTGCCTGATCCTTCTTCTTCACATAGTCGAGAAGGCTGCGGCGCTGGCTCACCATCTTCAGAAGACCGCGACGGGAATGGTTGTCCTTCGCGTGGCCCTTGAAGTGTTCGGTAAGATTGGTAATGCGCTCGGTCAGAATGGCGACCTGTACCTCGGCGGAGCCGGTGTCGCCGTCCTTGCCGGCAAATTCCTTGATGATCTGAGCTTTGCGCTCCGGCGTAATCGACATCGGGATCTCCTATGAAACGAGATTGAACACGCGTACAGGGCGAAGCTCACCCTGCCCATATTCGGTAAGCGCCACCGGGTCTCCCCGATGGGTGGCCAAAACCGTGCCGGACAGGATCGGGGCATCGCGCCCACGCAACAAAACCCCCTGACCTTTTCTCAAACGGGCCGCATCATCACCGCTTACGGCCAGCGCCGGGATGTCGTCCAGCGCGGTCTCAAGCGGCAGCAAATGCGATCCCGGTCCGGGAGCGGGCGCAATATGACCCAAGGCGGAAAGTTTATCCAGCGGAATCGCGGCCTCTTCCCGGAAGGGGCCGTGGCGAGTACGCCGAAGGGCTGAAACATGCCCCTCGGTGCCGAGCGCCCGGGCCAGGTCATAGCCGAGCGAGCGGACGTAAGTGCCTTTGCTGCAAGAGATTTCAAGCTCGGCATGGTCCGCATCGGGCCGCGAGACGAGGCGGATTTCGTGGATGGTGACGGGGCGGGGCTCAAGCTTCACTTCCTCGCCTGCCCGGGCCAGCGCATAGGCCCGCTCGCCCGCAACCTTGATGGCGGAGAAGGCGGGCGGCACCTGCATGATCTCGCCCCGGAAGCGGGGGAGCGCAGCATTGATCTCCTCATCGCTCGGGCGGTGGGGGCTTTCCGCCGTGACTTCGCCCTCGGCATCGCCCGTGGTGGTGGTCTGGCCAAGCCGGATGGTAAAGCGGTAGCCCTTGCTGGCATCCATGACGAAAGGGACGGTCTTGGTCGCCTCGCCAAGGGCGACCGGCAGGACGCCGGTTGCAAGCGGGTCGAGCGTGCCCGCATGGCCCGCCTTCTGCGCATTGAAAAGGCGGCGCACTTTGTTCACCACATCGGAGGAGGTGGGGCCGGAAGGCTTGTCCACGACGACCCAGCCATGAACCGGATCGCCCTTCTTGCGCCGTGCCATGAAGCTCAGTCCTCGTCGCCGAGATCGTCTTCGGCATCCTCGCGTGTGGCGAGGTCGCGCGCGACTTCGGGCCTGTGCAGCAGCCGGTCAATGGCCTCGGCATTGTCGAAGGAGGTATCAGGCTCGAAGGAAAGATCGGGCATGAACTTGAAGGTGACTTCCTTCGAAAGCTGCCCGCGCAGCCAGGCACGAACACGGCCCAGCGCCTGCGCCAGTGCTGCCGCATCGCCATGACCCAGCGGTGCGACGAAGCAGGTCGCATGGCGCAGATCGGGGCTCATGCGGACTTCGGTAACGGTGAAGCTTCGATCGGCAAGCTCAGGATCGCGGATCGTGCCGCGCGCAACGATATCGGCAAGGGCGCGGCGCACAAGCTCGCCCGCCCGAAGCTGGCGCTGGCTCGGTGCGTTACCGCCGCGATGGCTCTTGCTCGATCGTCTTTGCATGGGGCTATTCCGTTTACCCCTCAAGCTGGCCCCGGCCCCGCTCGCCCATAAAAACAGGGCGAGAAGGCGAGGCGGCCTTGAGAGGGGAAGGCAGCTTAGTCGAGGCTGCGCTTCACCACCTCAACGTCGAAACATTCGATGACGTCGCCCGCGCGCATGTCCTGATAATTCTCGAAGGCCATGCCACATTCCTGACCCGACTGCACTTCCTTCACTTCGTCCTTGAAGCGCTTCAGGGTCGAGAGCTTGCCTTCGTGGATCACCACATCGTCGCGGATGAGGCGGACATGCGATCCGCGGCGCACCACGCCTTCGGTCACGCGGCAGCCGGCCACCTTGCCGACCTTCGAAATGTTGAACACTTCGAGGATCTGCGCATTGCCGAGGAAGGTTTCGCGCAGTTCCGGCGAAAGCATGCCCGAAAGTGCCGCCTTGATGTCATCCACAAGGTCATAGATGACCGAGTAGTAGCGGATCTCGACACCATCCTGACGGGCGGCATCGCGGGCCTGCGCATTGGCGCGGACGTTGAAGCCGATGACAGGCGCCTTGGAGGCGGTTGCAAGCGTGATGTCCGATTCCGTGACGCCGCCAACACCTGCATGAATGACGCGGGCGGTGACTTCGTCCGTACCGAGCTTTTCGAGCGCCTGCACGATGGCTTCGGCAGAACCCTGCACGTCAGCCTTGATGACGATGGGCAGTTCTTTCTTGTCCTGCTCCTTGAGCTGCGACAGCATCTGGTCGAGCGAGGTGCGGTTGCCGGTGCCGACGCGCTTGTCGCGGCGCAGGCGCTGGCGGTAATCGGTGATCTCGCGGGCGCGCGCTTCGTTTTCGACAACGCTCATCACGTCGCCTGCTTCCGGTGCGCCGCCAAGGCCGAGCACTTCGACCGGCTGTGACGGACCGGCGGACGGCACGTTCTCGCCGCGATCATTGATAAGGGCGCGGACGCGGCCCCATTCCGTACCGGCAACGATGATATCGCCCACCTTGAGCGTACCGCGCTGGATCAGCACGGTGCCGACCGGACCACGGCCACGATCAAGCTTCGCTTCAACGATGATGCCTTCCGCATTGCGGTTCGGATTGGCGCGAAGTTCGAGAATTTCAGCCTGCAGAAGAATTGCTTCTTCCAGCTTGTCGAGGCCCATACCGGCCTTCGCCGAAATCTCCACCGCCATGACATCGCCGCCGAAATCTTCGACAACGACTTCATGCTGAAGCAGTTCGTTCTTCACGCGCGAGGGATCGGCTTCCGGCTTGTCCATCTTGTTGATGGCCACGATGATCGGCACTTCCGCCGCCTTCGCATGGCTGATCGCTTCGATGGTCTGCGGCATCACGCCGTCATCGGCGGCAACGACCAGGACGACGATATCCGTCACCTTGGCGCCGCGCGCGCGCATGGAGGTAAAGGCGGCGTGGCCCGGCGTATCAAGGAAGGTGATGCGATCACCTGAACGCAGCTCGACCTGATAGGCGCCGATATGCTGCGTGATACCACCTGCTTCACCGGCGGCAACGTCGGTGCGGCGCAGCGCATCAAGAAGCGAGGTCTTGCCGTGGTCAACGTGACCCATGACGGTGACGACCGGTGCGCGCGGCTCTTTCAGCTCTGCCGCATCATCTTCACCGACAAGGCCCTCTTCAACGTCGGACTCGGCGACACGCTTTACCGTGTGGCCCAGTTCCTCGGCGATGAGCTGGGCGGTATCGCTGTCGATCACATCGGTGATCTTCAGCATAATGCCCTGTTTCATCAGGATCTTGATGACATCCACCGCGCGCTCCGCCATGCGGTTCGCGAGTTCCTGGATGGTGATGATTTCCGGGATCACGACCTCGCGCACAACTTTCTGCGGCGCGTCCTGAATGCCCATATGCTTCTTGCGCTCACGCTCCACACGACGGCGCATCGAGGCAAGCGAGCGCTGACGCCCGCCATCATCATCGAATGCCTTGGTGATGGTGAGCTTGCCGCGGCGACGCTCTTCCGTGCGGCGCGCTGCGGGCTGCTTCGGCGCAGCATGGCCTGCCGCGCGCTTCGGCTTTTCTTCCTCGTCGAGGTCCGGAACGAGTTCCTTGACGGCGGCACGAGGCGCAGGGCGATCTTCGTCATGGCCACGGCGCTTTGCCTCTTCGGCAGCGCGGGCACGGGCTTCCTGTTCGGCAGCCTGACGGGCCGCTTCCTCGGCGGCGCGGGCTTCGGCAGCCGCACGCTCGCGTTCGCGGCGCGCATCTTCCTCGGCAAAACGCCGTGCTTCTTCTTCTGCCCGGCGACGATCCTCGTCCTCGCGCTCACGCGCGCTGTCGAGCGCCTGGGCGCGGGCAGCCATTTCTTCTTCGGTCAGCGTGCGCAGCACGACACCGGAACGCGGACGAGCGGGCTTGCGCTCCTGAGCGGGCGCAGCCGCCTTTTTCGGCGCGGCAGCAGCAGGGGCTGCGGGCTTCGGTGCCGCAGCAGCCACAGGCGCTGCAGGCTTTTCCTCGACAGCGGCGGGGGCCGCGGGCGCAGCAGCAGGGGC
>NZ_JBATWS010000101.1:0-2173 GCF_049672805.1 Parvibaculum sp. | reverse complement strand
GCATCAAGCTCCGGCATTTCCTCCCGGCAGGGTGCGCACCATGTCGCCCAGAGATTGAGCAGGACGAGCTTGCCCCGGAAATCGGAAAGGCTCACCTCGCCCCCCTCAGCATCGCGGAAGGAGACATCCGCAAGCGCCACTGGGGCAGGCTTCGGCGAGAAATTGGCCACTTCGCCGATCGCGACACGGTCGAGCGCGAGGGAAGCCTCACCCCTCTCGGCGGGCACCGGGTTGCCGCCCCCCTGCCCGATCAAGTATACCGCCCCAGCGATCAGAAAGGCCGCTCCGGCGAGGCTGGCGATCAATTTGGCTCTTGTCTGGGGCATTCCTTACTCTTTGTCGGCGGGTTTCAGGGGGTCAGAGCCTGCTTCGGCCCCGGAGAACACCCCGGAGAACAATGATGAGCAACAAGATGTGGGGCGGCCGCTTCGGCGAGGGTCCCGACCGGATCATGGAGGAAATCAACGCCTCCATCGGCTTCGACCAGCGCTTCTATGCCCAGGACATCCGGGGCTCGAAGGCCCACGCGGCCATGTTGGCCGAAAAGGGAATTATCTCAAGGGAAGACGCGGATAAAATCGTCGCAGGCCTTGATGCGGTTCTGGCCGAGATCGAGAGCGGGAAGTTCGAGTTCCGCCGCGACCTTGAAGACATCCACATGAACGTGGAAGCACGGCTCGCCGACCTCATCGGCGCAGCGGCAGGCAGGCTCCATACCGCCCGCTCGCGCAACGATCAGGTCGCGACCGATTTCAAGCTCTATATCCGCGACACGCTCGACCATCTGGACGAACAGCTCCGTGACTTCCAGCTCGCCCTTGTGGCGCGAGCGGAAGAACACGCCGACACCATCATGCCGGGCTTCACCCATCTCCAGACGGCCCAGCCCGTCACTTTCGGCCATCACTGCCTTGCCTATGTGGAAATGGCAGCGCGGGACCGGGGAAGGCTGGCGGATGCGCGCAAGCGGCTCAATGAAAGCCCGCTTGGCAGCGCCGCGCTTGCCGGCACCTCTTTCCCGATCGACCGCCACATGACGGCAAAGGCACTCGGCTTTGACGGTCCGACCCGCAACTCGCTCGACAGCGTGTCCGACCGCGATTTCGTGCTGGAAACGCTCGCCGCCGCCGCCATCGCGGCGACGCATCTGTCGCGGCTTGCCGAAGAAATCGTCATCTGGTCCACGCCCGGCTTCGACTTTGTACGCTTGCCGGACAGCTTCACCACCGGCTCCTCCATCATGCCGCAGAAGCGCAACCCCGACGCCGCCGAGCTTGTGCGCGCGAAATCGGGCCGCGTGATCGGCGCGCTCACCTCCCTTCTCATCGTCATGAAGGGCCTGCCGCTCGCCTATTCGAAGGACATGCAGGAAGACAAGGAAGCTGCCTTCGACGCGCTGGACGCGCTGTCGCTGTCGCTTGCCGCCATGACGGGCATGGTGACGACCCTCACCGTGAACAAGCCCGCCATGCGGGCGGCCGCCTCACGCGGCTTTTCCACCGCGACGGATCTCGCGGACTGGCTCGTCCGCCGCCTCAATCTTCCTTTCCGTCAGGCCCATCATGTGACCGGCACCCTCGTCGCACGAGCTGAGAAAAAGGGCACCGATCTCGACGGCCTCACCCTTGAGGAAATGCGCGAGGTGGAGTCCGGCATCACGGATGAGGTATATTCCGTACTCGGCGTGGACAATTCGGTCGCAAGCCGGACAAGCTTCGGTGGCACCGCCCCGGATAATGTGCGCGCGGCGGCTGCCCGCTGGCGCGAAATGCTCGGTGACGCGGGGCAAGGGGAGAAGTGACCCGATGAAGATGCAAGGAACGAAGCTGCTCCTGCTCGGCCTCGTGCTGGCAACAGCACTCGCCGCTTGCGGCCGCAAGGGCGATCTTGAATTGCCGCCGGGCGCGACGCCGAAGGAGGCACAGCCATCCGGCCCCGTGCTCGAACAGGTGCTTGGCGATGACGCTTCCATCGACACCCGCCCGCTCGACAAGGAGCTGGAAGACATTTCTCCGCGCCGCCGCGTGGACCAATACTGAGCGCCTTCCCTGAAGGATCGCGCCTGCCCCGGACCGACAGATGCATCATTTCGACTATCGTGGCGGCATCCTCCATGCCGAGGATGTTGCGATCCCCGACATAGCAGCCGCAATCGGCACGCCTTTCTATTGCT
>NZ_JBATWS010000100.1:0-3361 GCF_049672805.1 Parvibaculum sp. | reverse complement strand
CGAAAGCACAGATCCCCGGTCCGTAAAGTCGGCCCATATCGAAAGGCGCGCGCGCCGTCTCGCACCAGAGCACCGGCAGCGCGGATTGCTTCATGGCGCAAGCAACAAGCGCCGCCGCAAACCCCGTCGCCGCTCCCATATCGCGATAGGCAGCCGCCGCCACCTCATGCAGCGCGCCTGCGCGAAGCCCCCCGCCGGGCAGCACGTCTCCCGCCCCGCCCAGCGAAATGAGCGGAGAGGAAGCAGCCTCTTTCCCGGCAATGCGCATCCGGAGATCGGCGATGAGAGCGTTTCTGTCCACGGCCTGCCCGAATAATGTTCCCTATTTGTTCTAGTTGTCTCCCGCCGCCGGGTCAAGCGCGACTTCAAGCCTCAGGCTTCAGCCGTACCCCAATAATTGAACCCCGCAATGCGCGGTGTCGAAGGCAGATACATGGTCTGAAGGTCGGTAATGCGGAACCCGCCTTCCTTGATGATCGAAGGCATGTCGCGGTTGAGATTGCAGCCGCCGAACAGCACCTTCCAGACCGGGTTCACCCTGTCCTGCCAGCGCTTCACTTTTTCGTCGGGCGCCGCGCCATGCTCACAGAAGATGAGCTTGCCGCCCGGCTTCAGCACACGCCTCATGCCCTCAAGCGCCTTCACAGGATCGGGGATGGTGCAAAGGCTGAAAGTGCAGAGCACCGTATCGACGCTCCTGTCATCAAGCGGGATCTGCTCTCCCGGCAGGCCGATGAACTCCACCGGAAAGGAAAGCCCCGCCGCTCGCTCGCCTGCGAGCTTCCACGATTCCTCGGAAGGATCGAGGCCGATCACCTTCGTCACTTTCGCCGGATCGTAATAGGGAAGATTGAGCCCCGTGCCGATGCCGATCTCGAGCACGGTGCCTTCCGCCATCGGCACTGTCTTCTTGCGCTGATAGCGGATCGGCTTGGTCCCGCAGGCACAATTGATGACATGCGGCACGACATAGCGTTCGTAAAGACCCATGAGCCTCCCTCCCCTATTTATATTTTCAGGAAGTATGGCCCCGCGCCTGCCCTAGCGCCACTCCGAAACACCGAAGCGCAAAAGCCTGTCACCATCAATCGCGCCGAGAAGACGCCCGCGCCCCTTGAAGCCAAGCGCGGCGGCAGAGAGAAGCCGCCTGTCGCGCAAAGCCGCCGCCTGCCGAACGGAAGCTGACAAGGCATCCCAGACAATTTCCGGCTCGACCACGCCACAGGCCGCCGCAACCCGCCTGCCACCCCAGGCAGCCGCATAAAGCCGGTCACGCGGCAACGCGCCTGCAGGCGGCGTGCATCCATCGGCAGACGCATCGGCAATCATCGCCGCTGCAAAGCCTGCCATTGCCGCATTTCTGGAGAAGGTCGCCACAAGATCAATCGCACCGCGCGTCGGTACGGCGGAGTGAACGCCACCCAGAGCCGCACCACCCTGAACACCACCCCCAAGCGCGCGCAGAAACTCGCCCGGCATGGGCGGCAAGCCACTATTCACCGGCAATACACTGCGGCCATCGCGATGAATCGCCACCGCATCGCCAAGCGATACCGCAATAAAATCAGCACCACCCGCACGCGCCGCCGCCTCGCGCATCACCTCCAGCACGACATCGCAAACGGCACCCGGAAGGGCTGCAACAACAGGCGGCAATTCCACCCCCTGCACCTCGCGGAACAGCATTGCCACTTCCGCCGCATGGCGCCCCGCCCGGCCGCGCGGCAACACGCTGCCGCCGCTTGCCAGCAATTCCGCATCCTCGATCACGGCACGGCACAAGGCCCGCGCCATATCCGTCGCCGCATCCAGCGCTTCAGGCGCACCGGCACCTTCCGCCGCAAAGGTGATCTTGCCGGGCCACATCTCGAATGATTTTTCGATAGGAGCAGAAAGCGCAAACATGGAAGAACCCTACTCCACGATCTCTACCGGCGCATCCGTATGAAAGACGGATATCTGGCCGAAGCGCTTTTTATAGATCGACTTTATCTCGGCAATCGCTGCATCTGCTTCCGCCGTTGCCGGCCGCACGATCACGATGAGCTTTGTTCTTTCCCGGATGATCGGCGCATTCGCAACCGCAGGGTCACGCCATTGCCCATAAGCATCAATCACCGTGAAGCCATCGGGAAAACGCGGCGTCACAACCTCACCAAGAAAATCCGTCCAGTCTTCTTCCTCCACTGCGCCGCCGCCTGTGAGATCAAGACCGAAATAAAGATCGCTGCGCGTGGAGCCTGTCGGGTCGGCAAGAACCGGGGCACTCACCGAGAGGGCTGTAAGGAGGATGATGAGAAATGAAATGCGGCGCACGAAAAAGCCCTCCTGCTTTCTGCCCAAAGTGGCAGGGAGAAGGAGGGCTTGTCCAGCTTGTGATTACGAGGCGATCAGGCGACGCCGAGTTTCTTCTGCAGGCTCGTCGAGGAAGTCGTGTACTGGAAAGTGACCTTCGCATCGGGATTTGCATATTTGAATGCGGCCTGCGCCATCAGCGCGGCTTCGTGGAAGCCCGACAGAATGAGCTTCAGCTTGCCCGGATAGGTGTTGATGTCACCAATCGCAAAAATACCTGGCTCGCTCGTCTGGAACTTTTCCGTATCAACAGCGATCAGGTTCTCATGCAGGTTGAGGCCCCAATTCGCAATCGGGCCGAGCTTCATCGTCAGACCGAAGAAGGGCAGCAGCGTGTCGCATTCGATCTGATAGTCGTTGCCATCATTGCCCTTCGCGGTCACGCCGGTGAGCTGGCCATTATCGCCATGCAGCGCCGTGATCTGGCCGAGATGGAACTTGATCTTCCCCTCTTCCGCCAGCGCATGCATCTTGTTGACGCTGTCCGGCGCAGCGCGGAAACCGTCGCGGCGGTGAATGAGCTGCATGGAGTTTGCGAGCGGCTGGAGATTGATCGTCCAGTCAAGCGCACTGTCGCCGCCGCCGGAGATCAGAATGTTCTTGCCACGGAAGGCTTCCATGCGCTTCACGGCATAGAAAACCGACTTGCCTTCATATTCTTCGATGCCGGGGATCGGCGGCTTCTTCGGCTGGAAGCTGCCACCGCCCGCCGCAATCACGATCACCTTCGCTTCGAAGACAAGGCCGCCATCAGTCTTCACGCGGAAGCGGCCATCTTCGAGCTTCTGAACTTCTTCCACCATCTCGTTGTAGTGGTATTGCGGCCCGAAGGGTGCCGCCTGCTCCAGCAGGCGCTCGGTCAGTTCCTGACCCGTCACGATGGGAAGTGCGGGAATGTCATAGATCGGCTTTTCGGGATAAAGCTCTGCGCACTGCCCGCCCGGCTTGTCGAGAATATCGATCAGGTGGCATTTCATATCGAGCAGGCCAAGCTCGAACACCGCGA
>NZ_JBATWS010000099.1:0-2451 GCF_049672805.1 Parvibaculum sp. | reverse complement strand
GCCTTCAAGCTTGCGGGCGATGAGCTTCACGCCGCCCACTTCCTGAATCTGCGATGCGGCGTCACCACCTGCACCGGATGACGCACCGCCACCAAGAGCGAGCTTCTTCTTCGCCTCGGCAAGCTCGCGTTCAAGGCGCTTGCGCTCCTCCATCAGTGATACGACACGCGACGGCAAATCATCCGGCGCAATCTTCAACGCACCGGCCGCTTCCTTCAGGAGGCGCTCCTGTTGCACGAGATAGGCGCGCGCGCCTTCGCCGGTCAGCGCCTCGATACGGCGGATGCCGGAAGCAACCGCGCCCTCGCTCACAATCTTGAAGATTGCGATGTCGCCGAGGCGGCGCACATGCGTGCCGCCGCAAAGCTCGACGGAATAGGCGCGGTTTTCCTTTTCCTCATCAACGCCCATCGCGAGAACGCGAACCTCATCGCCATATTTCTCGCCGAACAGCGCCAGCGCACCCGCAGCGATGGCGTCATCCGGCGTCATCAGGCGCGTCGAAACTTCCGTGTTCCGACGGATGACGCGGTTCACCATCGCCTCGACATCGGCAATCTCTTCCTGCGTCATGGGCTTGGGGTGGCTGAAGTCGAAGCGCAGCCGCTCCGGCCCGACCATCGAGCCTTTCTGCGTCACATGGGGACCGAGCACACGGCGCAGCGCCTCATGCAGCAGATGGGTCGCAGAGTGGTTCGCCCGCGTTGCATCGCGCAGAGCCTTGTTCACCTTCATCTCGACAACATCGCCGACCTTGAGGCTTCCGCGAGACAGCTTGCCGATATGGACATGCATGTCGCCCAGCTTCTTCAGCGTATCGACGATGGGGAACTCCGCACCATCCGCCGAGAAGGCAACGCCCGTATCGCCGATCTGGCCGCCGGACTCGCCATAGAACGGTGTCTGATTGGTGATGAGCGCCGCTTCCTGCCCCGCGCTGATTGACTCCACAGGCTGGCCGTCAACGAGCAGCGCGACCACCTTGCCTTCGGCAACCTCGGATTCGTAACCAAGAAACTCGGTCGCGCCGAGCTTGTCACGCAGTTCGAACCAGACAGCTTCGGTCGCCTTTTCCCCGGAGCCGGACCAGGCCGCGCGGGCATCCTGACGCTGCTTTGCCATCGCCGCGTCGAAACCGGCCTGATCGACGCTCATGCCGCGCGCGCGCAACGCATCCTGCGTCAGATCGAGCGGGAAGCCATAGGTGTCATAAAGGCGGAAGGCCACCTCGCCCGGCAGCACGCCGCCGCTGCCAAGCTTCTCGACTTCATCATCAAGAAGTTTCAGGCCGCGCGTCAGCGTCTCGCGGAAACGTGTTTCCTCAAGCTTCAGCGTCTCGGTGACAAGCGCCTCGGCCCGGCGCAGTTCGGGATAGGCGTCGCCCATCTGGCGCACAAGGGCGGGAACGAGGCGATGCATCAGAGGTTCGGCCACACCCACAAGCTGCGCATGGCGCATGGCGCGGCGCATGATGCGGCGAAGCACATAGCCCCGGCCTTCATTGGACGGCATCACACCATCCGCGATGAGGAAGGAAGAGGAGCGCAGATGATCCGCGATCACGCGGTGGCTCACCGCATGCGGGCCGTCCGGGTCGCTCTTCGAGGCATCGGCAGAGGCGATGATGAGCGCGCGCATGAGGTCGGTCGCGTAATTGTCATGTGTGCCCTGCAGCACCGCAGCAATGCGCTCAAGCCCCATGCCCGTATCAATGGACGGACGCGGCAGGTTCACCCGCGCCCCGTCTGCCATCTGCTCATACTGCATGAAGACGAGATTCCAGATCTCGATGAAACGGTCGCCATCCTGATCGGGGCTGCCGGGAGGACCACCGGGAATCTTGTCGCCATGATCGAAGAAGATTTCAGAACAGGGGCCGCAGGGGCCGGTATCGCCCATCGACCAGAAATTGTCGCTGGTCGGGATGCGGATGATCTTCTCGTCGGGAAGGCCCGCAATCTTCTTCCAGAGGCCGAAGGCTTCGTCATCTTCCGAATAGACGGTCGCCATCAGCCGCTCTTTGGGCAGGCCGAATTCTTTGGTGATCAGCGTCCAGGCAAACTCGATCGCCTCGGCCTTGAAATAATCGCCGAAGGAGAAATTGCCGAGCATCTCGAAGAAAGTGTGATGCCGCGCCGTGTAGCCGACATTGTCGAGGTCATTATGCTTGCCGCCCGCGCGCACGCATTTCTGGGCGCTCGCAGCCCGCACATAGGGCCGCGTCTCCTGTCCGGTGAAGACATTCTTGAACGGCACCATGCCGGCATTGGTGAAGAGCAGCGTCGGGTCGTTGTTCGGCACGAGCGAACTGGATGGCACGACCTCGTGGCCCTGCTTCCAGAAATAGTCCAGAAATGTGCGTCGGATCTCGTTGAGGCCGTCCATGGATACCGCTCTTTGTCCGTGCTGTCCGCGAGGTCATAAACCCCTCGCGGGGGCGGCGGCTTGGCC
>NZ_JBATWS010000098.1:0-3102 GCF_049672805.1 Parvibaculum sp. | reverse complement strand
AGGTCATGGCCGATCTGCTCAAGCCGGGCGGTGAGCCGCGCCGCCTGTTCCTTCGCGCGTGCTTCTTCGGCGTCGAGATTTTCGCGCTCAACGGTGAGGCGGTGGAGGCGCGCTGCCGCTTCTGCTTCCTTCTCGCGGAGCGGCGGAAGGCGGTCTGCGGCTTCCGCTTCAATGGTCGTTGCGGCGGCTGCTTCGCGCGTCAGTTCCGCAACACGCTGATCGGTTTCGACGAGCTTTTCTTCCGACTGTTTCAGCGAGGCTGTCGCATGTTCCCAGCGCAGATGGAGAAGGATCGCTTCCGTCTCACGGATCTGGCCGGAAAGATTGCGATAGCGCACCGCCTGCCGCGCCTGCCGCTTGAGGCTCGCAAGCTGGGATTCAACCTGCGCCACCACGTCATCAAGACGGGTGAGGTTTGTTTCGGCCGCCCGCAGGCGAAGCTCCGCCTCATGGCGGCGCGTATAAAGCCCGGTAATGCCCGCAGCTTCTTCCAGAATGCGACGGCGATTGATCGGCTTTGACGAGATGAGCTGCGCAATCTGCCCCTGGCGCACAAGGGCAGGGGAGTGGGCGCCGGTCGAGGCATCGGCAAAGAGAAGCTGCACGTCGCGCGCGCGCACTTCGCGGCCATTGATACGATAGGTCGAGCCCTGATCGCGCTCGATCTTGCGCGATACCTCGATCACATCGAACTCATTATAGGCGGCAGGAGCAGAGCGGTCGCTATTGTCGATATAGAGAACGACTTCCGCATGGTTGCGCGCAGGCCGCCCGCTCGTACCGGCGAAGATCACGTCTTCCATGCCGGAGCCACGCATATTCTTGAACGAATTTTCGCCCATGACCCAGCGCATGGCTTCAAGCAGGTTCGACTTGCCGCACCCGTTGGGGCCGACAATGCCTGTCAGACCCGGCTCGATGATGAGATCGGTCGGATCAACGAAGGATTTGAAACCGGAAAGCCGGAGGCGATTGAACTTCACTGTCTTTCTCGATCTTCTGTGGCGCGCGGAAAAACCTGCGCGGGCACGGGGTTATTCCTGTTCGTCGGCCTGATCGGGGGCGGCAGCGGGGCTGCTCGCGGCGCGGCCAAGCGCCTTGGTAACGAGGGGCTCAAATTCGCTCCACGACAGCGCGCCTTCTACCTTCTCACCATTGATGAAGAAGGTCGGTGTCGAGCGGATGCCGAATTCCTTTGCGCCCCTGGTCGCCACGTCCTTCACGTGGTTGAAGATGCGCTCATCCTTCATGCACTGGTCGAAGCGCTCTTCGGAAAAGCCACCCTGCCGTGCAATGGCTTTCAGGTCCTCCATCGGCGTCTGGGTGAAGGCCCATTCCGGCTGCTTGGCAAAAAGCGTATCCACAAAGCCGAAATAGCGCTCCGGCCCCGCGCAATGCGAGAGCATGAAGCCTGCCGTGGCGATCGGGTCATAGGGGAAGTCGCGCAGGATGTAATAGACCTTGCCCGTCTCAATGTAATTCTTTTCCAGATGCGGGTAGGTGTTGTTGGCGAAGCTCGCGCAATGGTTGCAGGTGAGCGAGGCATACTCGATCACGATCACGGGCGCATTCGGGTCGCCCTTCGCCATGTCGCCCAGCGGCCCCGGCACGAGAAGGTCGCGCTCAAAGGCAGTACCGGGTACCCGGCCCCCCTCCGTCGCGCGCCCATTGGAGCCAAGAAACAGATAGGCAATGACGCCCAGAACAGCGACGAGAACGACGGCAGCGCCAGCAATGATAGCTTTATGTTGATTCACGGGAGCAGGTTCCTACCAGATGTTGGGGTATTATGGCGGTGATGGGCACGCCCCTCAACCAAACCTTTCTGTTGCCTTGGACCGAGAATCGGGACTCACAAGGTGGAACGGCAGTCGGCCCCTCAGAGGTGCGGGCGGCCGCCCTTCTTTCCGCCGGCAGAGCCGATAACCCGCTCGCCCAGCTTTTCCAGCGCCTCTTTAAGCCCCGGCTCGTCGATTTTCTCGAGTTCCTGAGCCAGTTCCGCGCGTTCCTCCGCCGCAAGCGGCCGGATCTTGCGGAAACGGGGTCTCTTTTTCAGGGGCAGCGGCCCCTGCGTGATCTTGAGGCGCTCTACCGCGCCATATCCGTAATAGGCGTTGATCCGCTCGATGATCTGCGGTTCCAGATGGCGGATTTCGAGGGCAACCGGCCCGTCCACACGGATGCTGAGAACGGCGCCGCTGCGCGCCCCGCGATTGTCGCTCGCCGTTCCGCGCGAAAAGGTGAGCTTTTCCGGCGCCGAGAACTCCGCCAGCCCTTCGCCCACGATTTCCGTCCAATGGGCAAGAATATGGGCTTCATGAAAGCCGCGCCTGGCAAAGGCTGTGCGCGCAACCTCCAGCACCCGCGCGCCGATGGGCGGCAGGCGGTGGCGCATGGGCGCGACAGGGCGGGCATACTGGCTCATGCCCCATTGTGACTCGGAAAGCGGAGAGAATCGAGTAGCGCCCTACAGGAAGCGGGGAATGCCGGAACAGGCCGCTTTTCGGCGCCTCATTGACGAGGGCGGCACTTCCGGCCATCTCTGACAGCATGATCGAAGGGCAAACCCGGCATTACGACAAGGCATCTGCCGCGCCGCAGCTTCTGCGCTGGTATGACATTCATGCCCGCCACCTGCCCTGGCGCGCCCGAAAGGGCGAGAGGGTCGACCCCTATGCCGTCTGGCTCTCCGAAATCATGTTGCAGCAGACGACCGTTGCTACGGTCGGGCCTTATTTCGTGCGCTTTCTGGCGCGCTGGCCGCGCGTGGAGGCGCTGGCCGCTGCGCCGCAGGAAGAGGTGATGAAGGAATGGGCGGGGCTTGGCTATTACAGCCGCGCGCGCAACCTTCACGCCTGTGCGAAGGTTATTTCATCCGACTACGGAGGAAAATTTCCCGAGACGGTGGAAGCACTTTCCACACTGCCGGGGATTGGCCCCTATACGGCCGCCGCCATTGCCGCCATTGCCTTTGGCAAGAGCGCGACGGTGGTAGACGGCAATGTGGAGCGCGTTGTAGCGCGGCTGTTCGATCTCCGCGATCCGCTGCCGGCTGTGAAGCCGCAAATCCGCGAGAAGGCTGCAATACTGACGCCGCAAAAG
>NZ_JBATWS010000097.1:0-20396 GCF_049672805.1 Parvibaculum sp. | reverse complement strand
TACAATCACTTTGCTGTTACCCGCGCTTTCCCCAGTGCGAAGAAAGCCAGGCACCCATGCGCTCTATCGCTTCCTCGCCCGGCGCGAACATCTGGTAGAAGGCTTGCCATACATGAAACATGTCGGGTGCAACTTCGAGTTCCACTTCCACACCGGCTTCGCGGGCACGCGCGGCAAGGTTGCGCGAATCATCGAGCAGCACTTCATCGTCGCCGACCTGAATGAGAAGCGGCGGGAGGCCGGCGAGGTTTCCGAAATTGGGTGAGGCGAGCGGGTCACGCGGGTCTGCGCCTGCCAGATAGACATTTGCGAGTTCCCTTATCCCTTCCGGCGTGATCATCGGATCAGCTTCCGCGCGCGTTTCATAACTGCCGGTCGCGCAGGTGAGATCGCTCCACGGGCTGATGAGCGCGGCGCCCGCCGGAAGCGGCAAGCCCTCATCGCGCGCCGCAAGGAGCGTTGCCGCAGCAAGGCCGCCGCCCGCGCTGTCACCCGCAAGCGCGATCTGCTCCGGCTTCTGTCCCCGATCGAGCAACCAGCGGTAGGCTTTCACACCATCCTTCACCGCCGCGGGAAAAGGGTTCTCGGGCGCAAGCGCATAATCCACGCTCAGCACGCGCGCCTTTGCGGCAAGGGCAATGCGCGACACGATATGGCGATGGGAAACGGAGGAGCCGATGACATAGCCACCGCCGTGAAAATAGAGAAGCGTGTTGCCCGCCCCTGCCTCATCCGTCAGCCCGTCGGGAAGGGCCCATTCCGCACCAAGGCCGCCAAGATCGGCCCGCCTGACGGTCACGCCAGCCGGGATGGGGAACTGTTCGGCATTGCCGTCCATGACCTTGCGGCGATCTTCCAGCGAGAGTGCTCCCCTTTTTGCCCTTTCGCGCACCAGATGCTTCAGGCGCTCTACACTCATGCTTTCCCGCTTGATAGACATTCCCCGCTCCCTGTGGTCCGATTCACTTCATCGATTCGCGCGCGGCGATCCGATTGCTGACGCCATGCTAGCAGGCGGCGAAGGTGATGCAGCCGGAAAGACGTTCCCAAATCTCCGGCGGGCATTTTCGAGGGTCGGGTTTGAACATGCCGGAAGAAATTGCAATGACCGACACAGCCGATCCCACAGTCGCCAGTTCCATGATTGATGGTGAGGTTGCCTATTCCCGCGCCGCCTATGAGGTGCTGCTGCGCCTTGATGCGGATACGCGCAGGCTGGTCCGGCTTGCTGCCTTGGCAGAAGGAGACCGGAAGATCGGCTCCCATCTCTTCAGCAAAGATGCCGGAGCCGGACTCCGCATCGTGTTTCAGCGCAAGGGTAACAGAACGGCGATCCTCGCCCTCACCGGCAGGAGAGCAGCGTGACCAAAACCCATCAGAAAATCATCGGACCTGACGGCGAACCGCTTTTCGTGCTCGTTCCCGTGAAAGACTATGAAGCCTTGCAGCGCGCGGCGGAAGATATCGAGGATCTCCGCGCGGCGGGTGCCACACTTGCGCTTGGCACTGAAGGGCTCGCCCCTGTACCTGCAGCGGTTGCCCATCGTATCGCGGATGGGGAAAACCCGGTGCGTGTGTGGCGCGAGCATAGAGGCATGAAAGCGATCGAGCTTGCCCGCGCGGCGGGCATGAGCGCGCCCTATCTCTCGGAAATCGAGACCGGCAAGAAAGACGGCACCTTCCGCACCATGGCTGCCATTGCGCGGGTGCTTTCCGTCTCGCTTGACGATCTCGCCCCGCCTGCAGACGAGGAAGATCGCCGGGCGCGCGAGCAGGCGGCCCTTCTCGATGGCATCCATGCGCAGGTTCGCAAGCTTGTGGCGCTTGTCACCGGCCCGAGTGACTTCAACACTGCTGCCGTGCGCCGCGCGGTCACGACGCTTGCGGCGGATGCCGTTTCGCTCAAATCGGAAGGTCTCGGTTCTTCTGCGTGGCTGGACGGGATACTGGAAGGCGCGCGCACCATTCTCGACCTCGTGGATCGGGCCGAGGGCGATATCATCGACACGGCAAGGCAGGCGCGCCGCGCCCTGGAAGAAGTGGTCTCGGGGCCAGGCTTTTGCCCGGCGTCCCCCGCTCCGTCGGATGAAGAGATATTCACGTCCGCCTATGCCACACAGAGCGCGGCGGACTAGACCTCAGGCCTCGACTACAACCGTGCCGCTTGCGACAAGCTCGGTTGCGAGCACCATATCCCAGCAATGAAGCGCGAAATCGGCTCGGTCTGTGGAGATCGTGTCGAAGAGCCCGCCGATCCGCTCAAGATCGCCCTTGCCCGGCAGCCCGCCGCCGCGGCGCATATCAACAGCGGCGACGATCAGATCACCGAACTCCTTGCGGTTCATGCCGACGGCCTTGGCAAATACGGAAAGCGGTTCGCCGCCGTGATCGCTCAGGATACGGAACATCGTCTCGCTGCGGATGCCTGCAGCGGCAGCAAGGCCATCCACCAGGCCACCTGCGTCGCCACCCAAAAGCCAGGCGAGGCGCTGTTTTTCAACCGGCACGGGACGGCGCAGGACGGACAGCGCGAAATCAAGCGGCGCATCCTCGAATGTATCCGTCAGCACATCTTCCATCGCCTCATGGATATTCTTCCGTTCTACCGTGAAGCGGTTCAGAATCTCCAGTCGCAGGGAAGATGGCACCCACCAGAAAACGAGATGCGCAAGGCGGAGTGTCAGTTCCGGGCGGGCAAGAAGCGGTGCCTGAAACTCCGGCTCGGCGGCGCTGCGGCGCGCCAGTGTTTCGATGGCGCGGTGAGACAGTTCCGCCGTGCGGTTTTCGAGAAGCGTCACAAGGATCGGTGTTTCGCCAAGTTCGACCAGCACGTCGGCAACGGCGCTGGCGAGATCGCGCCGCGCTGCCAGAAGCGTTCGGTGTTCGCGCATGCCTTCACGCGCCACATGCACAAGATCACCCTCTTTCAGCAATGTGCTTTCCGTGAGGATCGGCCGGGCGATGTCGGGCTTGTCGAGCGCGAGGGCGAGCGCCAGTTCGCGCGGGCCTTCCACCTGCGCGGCAAGGCGGTCTGCAAGGCGGCGGCGTGCGGCTTCATCGAGGCGTGACACAAGCCCGGCAAGTACCGTATCGAGAATGCTGCGTTCCTGCGGCGAGGTGAGCGAGGCCGGCAACAGCGCAAGATCGCAAAGACGGCGCAGCGCCGCGTCCCGCGTGCGGGACGGATCATCGAAAGATGCCGCCTTGATCTGCCGTTCGAGCGCCATGCGCATAGCCCTGTACTCCCGGCCCGCTGCCGGAGCGCCCATCTCACCACCCGCGCCTTAACGTCCCGTAAAGCATGAGCCATTTGCCGGGAGGCCATCATGGCTTATTGTCCCAAAGCCCATCCGGGCAGAACGGAGCCCTGCCCCATGCCACGCCTTCGCCTTGTCTTTCTTTTGAGCCTGCTGCTTCCGCTTGCCGCCTGCGGGCTCGGCCGCAGCGAACATGCGGATAAACCGAATTACAAGGCGGGTTATTCCGATGGCTGCTGGAGCGCCACATCGCAGGTACCGGGCGATCCCTCCACCATCACCCGTAATGAGGAAGCCTTCCGGGGAGATGCGGCCTATAATGCCGGGTGGAAGTCCGGCTATTCAGCCTGCCGCATCCGCGAAAGCGGCGGCTCGATGGGGATGCCGGATGTGAGCGGCCGGGGCACCGGACCACAATAATCAGACAGGAGCGTTCATGCGCCTCATCCTCGGACTGATCGTCATTGCCATTGTCGCGGTAATTGCTTTTCCCGTTATCTGGTATGGTGAGGTTGACCCCTGCCGGATGCTTGCCAAGGAAATGGCGCATGAGGCTTATGGGCCGCTGGCGGAGCTGGTCGGCAATGATCCCGATGACGTGCCATCCAGCATGGAAAGTTCCATGCGGCTGGTGACAAGCCAGATGAGCGGGCGTGAATGTGTGGATGCCCTCTGGGATCGCTGGACGAGCGGCGAGAAGAGCTAGGCGCTGCTTGCGACGACAGCCCCTGCCTCCGGCAAGGCGGGCACGGGATCAGGCGCAATCACATCTTCTGCGTCGGCAATCTCGCGCCAGACAACACCCGGTATATCGTCAATGAGCGCCGCGCCGGCCACGGCGAAGGGAAGCTGGAAACCCGGCTTCGCATGTCCCGTCACCGCAGCCCGCGCGAGCACCACGGCCGCCTCGGCTGAATATAGATGAGCATGCGGTGTCTCAAGCCGCGCACGGCACCGCGCCCCCTCCGGCGTGCGCGCCTCGGCCCAGACATAGGCGCGCTCCTTTTTGAGTTGCGCCGCTGTCGGGGAAAGCCGCCCCTGGGAGAGCTTCCGCTCCAGCCGCTTGACGCCCCAGCCGCGCGCAAAGAGCTTCGCCTTGAACCCGCGCTTTTCAAGCACGCGGATCGCGCGGACGGGCAGCACTTCATAGCTTTCAAGGGTGGAATAGGCGCCGCGATGCCGTGCAGCCACAACCTCACCCCGCCAAGGGGCGAGATGAGCGGTCTCGGCTCCTTCTCCGAAATCCACTTCCACTGTTCGTTCGCCGGGGCGAGCCGGGACGAACTGCCCGTTCTTCACCGTCGTGCCTTGCTGTGTGAGAGCGGCAACGAGGCGCTTGGCCTCCTCAAGCGTCGGCGCTCCGCGCTTCACGGCGATAGTGACGGCGCGCGCTCCGCGCAGGATTTGCGCAAGGCGCTCGGCGAGCGCGTCAATGGCAGCGAAGTCGAAACCTGCCCCGGCCATCACCATGACGCCCGCACCGCGCGCCGTTTCGTCGTGGCCGGCGATGGAGGCCACCTGAGCGCGGTCGCTGGTCAGGTCAATGTAATGCGTGCCCGTTTCGATGCAGGCATTGATGAGCGAGAGCATCGCCCCTTCTTCCAGCGGAGAGGTGTTTACCACCACGGCGATATCATCGAGTGCGGTGGAGATGCGCGTCTTGTCGGCGAGCGTGAAGGTGCGCGGTTCGGCGAGGGTGGTTTTTGTTTCCCTTGAAATCGCTGCCGCGTGCTGCGCGACACCCGCGATGATGCGGCCACCCGCGACATGGGAAATGCCGCGCCGCGCTGCTGCCCGCGAGGCGAGCGCGCCTGCGAAGCCATCCACGCCGTAGATGAGAATCCGCGATTTCACCGGTCTGCTCCTTGAATGGACCGCCCTTGCCCATTCGCGCGCCATTGTTACGAAGAGGCAGCGCGGATCGCAATGCGAGGCGATACACAGCATAAAACTTATGCGCAGTAGGGTTAATTTTCTGCAGCGGAGAAGGCGTCGCAGGGTGTAAATTGCGCGACCGCGCCCCTATATGGGCAAAACTCCGCCAGCCCCACCCATTTCAGTCCCGGCAGTTCGCACTCATGCATGCACCGATCCCCGCAATCGAGATCCGTAATCTCGCCAAGGTTTACCCGGACGGCTTTCAGGCATTGAAAGGGGTCGATCTGGAGATTCAACCCGGCGAAATCTTCGCGCTGCTCGGGCCGAATGGTGCGGGCAAGACGACGCTGATCAGCATTGTCTGCGGCATCGTCAATCCGTCCTCCGGCACGGTGCGCGTAAGCGGGCACGACATTATTCGCGATTTCCGCGCGGCCCGCTCGCTGATCGGCCTCGTACCGCAGGAACTGACCGTCGAATCCTTTGAAAGCGTGCTCGACACGGTGACATTCAGCCGGGGGCTTTTCGGCCAGCCGCCAAACCCTGCCCATATCGAAAAAGTACTGCGCGACCTTTCCCTCTGGGAGAAACGCGACAACCGCGTGATGGAACTTTCGGGCGGCATGAAGCGACGCGTCATGATTGCGAAGGCGCTCAGCCACGAACCGAAGATCCTGTTCCTTGATGAGCCGACGGCGGGCGTTGATGTGGAACTGCGCCGGGACATGTGGGAGATGGTTCGGCGGCTGCGCCAGAGCGGCGTCACCATCATTCTCACCACGCATTATATCGAGGAAGCCGAGGAGATGGCAGACCGCATCGGCGTCATCAACAAGGGCGAGATCGTGCTGGTTGAAGAGAAGAACAGGCTGATGAAGCAGCTTGGCCGGAAGGAGCTTTCCGTTCACCTGCAAACGCCGCTTACTGCGCTACCGCCTGCGCTTTCCAATCGCCCTCTCGAACTGACCGATGACGGGCACACGCTTGTCTATAGTTTTGACGCACAGGCGGAGGAAAGCGGCATACCGGAACTTCTCAAAGCGCTGGGCGATGCGGGCATCGATTTCTGCGACCTGCGCACGCGGGAAAGTTCGCTTGAAGATATTTTCGTTGATCTGGTGAGGGCACGCGCATGACGTTCAATTTCCATGCAGTCCGCGCGATCTATGTTTTCGAAATGGCGCGCACCTTCCGTACCCTGATGCAGAGCATTCTCTCGCCGGTCCTGTCCACCTCGCTCTATTTCGTCGTGTTCGGGGCTGCCATCGGCTCGCGCATTCAGGAAGTGGATGGCGTTTCCTATGGGGCTTTCATCATCCCCGGCCTCATCATGCTTTCCTTGCTGACGGAGAGCATTTCGAACGCCTCTTTCGGCATCTACATGCCGAAATATTCCGGCACGATTTACGAAATTCTGTCTGCACCCATTTCCGCGCTCGAAACCGTGATTGGCTTCGTCGGAGCGGCGGCAACGAAGTCGCTCATTCTGGGTGTTCTCATCCTCATCACGGCGCGCTTCTTTGTGGATTATGAAATCCAGCATCCGTTCTGGATGGCGGCCTTTCTCGTTCTCACGGCCCTCACCTTTTCCATGTTCGGGTTCATTCTCGGCATCTGGGCCGACAGCTTCGAGCGATTGCAGATCGTGCCCATGCTGATCGTGATGCCGCTCACCTTTCTTGGCGGCAGCTTCTATTCGATTACCATGCTGCCGCCGTTCTGGCAGACGGTGACGCTGTTCAATCCGGTCGTCTATCTGGTGAGCGGTTTCCGCTGGAGCTTTTACGGTTCGTCCGATGTCGGCGTGGAGTTCAGCATCATCGCCATTCTCGGCTTCCTTGCGCTCTGCACGGGCCTCATCTGGTGGATATTCCGCACGGGCTACAGGCTGAAAGTGTGAGGCGACCAGATGGATGCCACCCGACAGTTCATTTCTCGCGGACAACAGCTTCACGCTGCCGCCCTGCCATCCGGCCAGGGGCCGACATAGACTGACTGCGGACGGATGAGACGGCCCACCCTTTCCTGCTCCATAACATGTGCCGTCCATCCCGCTATGCGCGCCATGGCGAAGACACTTGTCACCGCATCGCGCGGAATGCCGAGCGCCTCGAGCAGAACAGCCGTGTAGTACTCCATATTGGTATCGATCCGGCTGCCGGGCTTTGCCTTGCGGAGCGCCGCGAGAGCAGCAACCTCCACGTCACGTGCGAAGCGGACGCGTTCGTTGCCATTGGTGAGGATCGTCACCGCCTTGTTGAACACATCGGCGCGCGGGTCGCGCACCTTATAGACGCGGTGCCCGAAGCCCATCAGCCTTGCGCCGCCTGCGAGCGCATGCTCCAGCCAGGACTCGATATTCTCGCGCGCGCCGATTTCATCCAGCATGTCGAGAACGGGGCCAGGTGCGCCGCCATGCAGCGGCCCCTTCAGCGCGCAGAGCGCGCCGACAATCGCGGAGACAGTGCCCGCCCTGGTCGCGGCGATGACGCGCGCCGTGAAGGTCGAGGCATTCATGCCGTGGTCGCTCACCGTGACCATGTAGGCGTTGAGTGCATCGATTTCTGCCGCGCTCGCAGGTTCGCCTCTCAGCATGTGAAGGAAGTCTTCGGCATGGCCCGCCTGCCCGTCCGGCGCGACGGGCGCCTTGCCCTCTGCCGCCCGGCAAAGCGCTGCCGTGAAAACGGCGGCGGCCCCCAGAAGGCGGATATGGTCGGGTGCATCTGCCTCATCCCCCAGAAGGGAGAGGCCCGTCCTCAACCCTTCCGTAATAGGCGCACCGGCCGCGAGCTGAAGCAGACCGGGGACTAGCGCGAAGGCCGCCTCCCGTGCCTCGCCAAGTGCGGCGCGCAACGCTTCGCCAGCGGGCGCCTGATCGAGACCTGCCGCCGCACAGAGAGCGGCAACGGCACCCTCGAAATCATGGGTCGCGGCGAGTTCTTCCACATCATGTCCCGCAATGATGAGGCGGCCTGCCTCGCCATCCACATGGCTGAGGCGCGTTTCAGCGGCGACCACATTATCGAGGCCGCTGGCGCTTGCGGGGCGAAGGCCTGAGACGGGGATGGTCATGATCTTTCTCCTTTTACCAGGGGCTGCAAAGGCGGCCCGTGGATGAAAGGTGAAGATCAGTTGATTAGAGATCAATCTTGATTAAGATAATCAATATATAGAAAGAGACGCGCATGGCTGATGCTCCTGAAGGCCTTTACCTCACCGCTCGCGAGGCTGCGGCGGAGCTCGGCGTTTCGCTTGCAACGCTTTACGCCTATGTGAGCCGCGACATGATCCGCTCGGAGCCGGTGCCGGACAGCCGGGCGAAGCGTTACCGGGCCGAAGATGTGCGGGCGCTGAAACTCCGCCGCGCCCCGGCAAAGGCGGAGGCCGGAACGGGGGCCGCCGCCCTCAGCTTCGGCCAGCCGGTGCTCGATTCAGCCATCACGCTCATTGCCGACGGGCGGCTCCATTATCGCGGCTCCGATGCAACAGCACTGGCTAAAAGTTCAAGTCTCGAGCAAGTGGCGGCCCTTCTCTGGGGCTGCCGTGACACCCAGCCTTTTACAAAGGATGCCGTGTTCCACCCTTCCGAGCGACTTGCGGCCCTCGCCGCCTCGCTTTCGCGCGTGCCGAGGATCGAGCGGTGCCTTTCGCTTCTGCCGCAGGCCGCACTTGAAGATGCCGCCGTGTACAACATGACGGATCGCGGCCTTGCCGCCACAGGCGCGCGGCTGTTGCGCTATGTGGCAGCCGTGATTGCAGGCGAAGCGCCGAGCAGCAAGCCCGTGCACGAAGTGCTCACAAGGGCGCTGACGCAGGGCGAGAAACCGGCGGCCGATCTCATTCGCGCCGCGCTGGTTCTCTCTGCCGACCATGAGTTGAACGCTTCCGCCTTCACGGTTCGCTGCGTCGCGGGCACGGGCGCGACACTTTATGCCGCCGTGCAGGCCGGCATCTGTGCAGCGCAGGGGCCGAAACATGGCGGGCTTTCGGGCCGCGTCGAAGGTCTGCTTCTCGACATGGCAAACCGGCTCGATGTGGAAGATGCCGTGTTGCAGCGACTGAAAGACAATGATCCCGTCCCCGGCTTCGGCCATCCGCTTTATCCCGATGGTGATCCGCGCGCTGCCGCCCTTCTCGCCCTCACGCGGGAAAAATATGGCGATGACGCAAACTTCCACCGCGCCGAGCGCATCATCCGCGTCATGGAGGAAGCGGGCGGGCTCCGGCCCAATATCGATTTTGCGATTGCGACGGTCGGCACGGTTCTGCATCTGCCAAGGGGCGCGGGGCTCAGCATCTTCGTACTCGGGCGCACAGCGGGCTGGATCGGGCACGCCATCGAACAATATCGCACCGGACTGATGATCCGCCCCCGGGCGCGCTACACGGGTGAGACACCACGCGGAAAAATCTGATACAGGCTAAAGGTCGGCCGACGGCGAGGCGCCGCAGGGAGGGATGAATGACCGAGGCGAGAACAGCGGCTGTCGCCGGGGCGACGGGATTGATCGGTGCGCATCTGGTTCGGATGCTGGTGGCTGACCCCGCGTATGGAAAAGTCATCGCCTTTTCCCGGCGACCGCTTGAAGGCATTTCATCGCCCAAGCTGCAAACCATGGAAGCGGATTTCGAGAAGGCAGAGGAAAATCTCCGAGGCGCTCAGCTTGATGATGCCTTCTGCGCTCTGGGCACCACAATCAAGCAGGCCGGAAGCCAGGATGCCTTTCGCAAGGTCGATCATGACTACATTCTCGCCTTTGCACGGGCGGCGAAGGCAGCAGGCGCAAAACGCTTTCTCCTCGTCTCGGCAATGGGAGCGAGCGCTTCTTCCTCCATTTTCTATTCGCGGGTAAAGGGCGAGACAGAACGCGATATCCGGGCGCTTGGCTTTGAAACGCTGCATATCTTCCGCCCCGGCCTGCTGCTTGGTGAACGGGCGGAAAAGCGCTCGGGCGAAGAGATCGGCGCTGCGCTGACGCCTTTCCTCAACCCGCTGATGATCGGGCCGCTGCGTGACTATCGCTCCATCCGGGGCGAGGCTGTGGCAGGTGCCATGCGCGGAGCTGCCCTCTCCCCCGCACTTGAAAGGGGAGCGCATATCCACACCCATGATGCGATGATGCATCTTGCGAGCATTTGAATTCACGCGTCTGTGATAAGATCGCGCAAAAGAACATAAAGGGGAGGCCCTGTTTCATGGCGCAGACGCATGAGGCTGCGGAGCTTGCGGCGGCGCGCCGGGTGAGGCTCAACTATTATCTTGGCGGCCAGGCAAGCTGGTTCATCAGCCTTGGCATCCAGTTCGTCATCTTCCCCTTTCTGGTTACGCAGGTTCTGAACGAGCCTGCGGCCCGTGTCGGCATTGCGCAAATGTCGCTGATGCTGCCTTCGCTTTTCCTCATGCTGCTGGGCGGAACGGTTGCCGATCACGGCGATGCGCGCAGCATTCTCATCCGCGTGCATCTTCTGTCATGTCTGCCGCCGATCATTCTCGCCAGCATCATGCTTGCGGGCGATCTCAGCTATTCCATGCTCATCATCTATGCGCTGACAATGGGCACGATCAGCGCCTTTGCCGTGCCTGCGCGTGACAGCGCGCTGACCCGTGTGGCGGCGACAGGCATCCAGCAGGCGGTGACGCTTGCCATGGGTGTGCAGATGGGCGCGCAGCTTGTCGGCATGTTGATCGCCGCAACTGCCGCCATCACCGGCACGCCTGCCCTGCTCTTCTTTCAGGCGGCCGTCATGCTTGCGGGCCTCTGGATGGCGATGAAGCTTGCACCACTCCCGCCGACCAATGTGGCGGCCGCAACAAGCCGCCTTGCGCAGATCGTCGATGGCATCCGCTCGGCGGCAGAAGTTCCGATCGTTGCGACGGTGATCCTTCTCAATTTCGCGGTAGGGCTTTTCTATGTCGGCAGCTTCCTCGTGGCACTGCCGCTGATGATCCGCGACATCTATGACAGCACGGCGAGCGAGTTCACGCTGCGCTTTGCGCTCATCAATATCTGCTTCTGGGGCGGCACCATCGTTGCAAACCTGACGCTCTTGCGCATCGGCCATATCCGCCATCGCGGGCGGGTGATGATGGCGTCGCTGACAAGCGGCCTCATCATTCTGGCGCTGTTTCACTTCGCCATGCCGTTCTGGGTGCTGTGCCTGCTCGTTTTCTGGTGGGGCATGGGTGCCGGTACGACCATGACGATGGGACGCACCATCGTGCAGATCGCGGCAGCGGAAACGCATCTCGCCCGTGTGCTTGCCGCCTATCAGCTTGGCTTCTCCGGCGGCGCACCGCTTGGCTCGCTGATGATGGGGCTGATTGTCAGCTGGCTTGGCATATTCGATGCCATGCTGGTGCCTGCCACCATCATGGTCGGCATATTGGCCCTGCTCTATTTCTTCACGCCGATCTGGAGCTATCGGGCGGAAAGGGAATAGAGCCTCACCCTGCCAGCCGTTCCGGCTCGCGCCGTGCCGAAGCCGGATTCGAGAACTCCATCACGCCATCTTCCACCTGACCGAATTTCATCGACATGAGGTCAAGCGCGTAGTTCTGGTAGAGCTTCCACGGCTTCTTCGTTCCCTGCTTTGGGAACATGGCAATCGAGCGCTGCACATAACCCGAGGTGAAATCGAGCCAGGGTTCGGGCTGCACTTCGGGGTCATTGAGGCGCGGCGTCGCCTGCTTCATGCCGCGCTCATCCATTATGTTGAGCAGGCGGCAGACATATTCGCAGGTCAGATCGCATTTCAGCGTCCATGACGCATTCGTATAGCCAAAGGCCGAAGCAAGGTTCGGCACATCGCTATACATCATGCCCTTATAGGTCATCGTCTCTGACAGATTAACCTCCCTGCCATCAACCGTGAGGGAAAGGCCGCCCAGCACCTTGAGCCGCAGGCCCGTTGCCGTGACGATGATATCGGCTTCGAGCCCCTTGCCGGATTTGAGCAGGATGCCCTTTTCCGTGAAGCGGTCGATGTGGTCTGTCACGACGGATGCGCTTCCTGCTTTCAGCGCCTTGAACAGATCGCCATTCGGCACGAGGCAAAGGCGCTGATCCCACGGATTATAGTTGGGCGTGAAATGCGTCTCGACATCAAAGTCGGGACCAAGCTGCTCGCGCACGCCGCGAAGGATGAGGTTCTTCGCCTTTTCCGGCTTCGTGCGGCAGTAATTGTAAAAGAACATACCGAAGAGCACGTTCTTCCAGCGCGTAATGCCATAGGCAAGTTTTGCGGGCAGGTTACGACGCAGCCAGTTTGCGAGGCGATCTTCCTCCGGCCGCGAGACGACATAGGTGGGCGTGCGCTGGAGCATGGTGACATGCGCCGCGTCCTTCGCCATTTCGGGAACAAGCGTTACCGCCGTTGCACCCGAGCCGATCACGATGACGCGCTTGCCACGGTAATCGAGGTCTTCCGGCCATTCCTGCGGATGGACGATCCGGCCCCTGAAATCATTGACGCCTTCGAAGTCCGGCATATAGCCGCCTTCATAGTCGTAATAGCCACTGCACATGAAAAGGAAGTTGCAGGTGATGCGCACGCGCTCGCCGCCCGCGCGCTCGGCTTCCACCGTCCAGGCCGCATCCTCGCTCGACCATGAGGCAGCCTTCACCATGTGGCCGAAGCGGATATTGCGGTCGATCTGGTTCTCGCTCGCCGTCTCGCGCACATATCTCAGGATTGCCGGGCCATCGGCGATGGCCTTCGGGTCCGTCCACGGCTTGAAGGAATAGCCGAGCGTGTACATGTCCGAATCAGAGCGGATGCCAGGATAGCGAAAGAGATCCCATGTGCCGCCGCTGCGATCCCGCCCTTCCAGAATGACATAGGATTTCGACGGGCAGTTTTTCTGAAGGTGATAGGCCGCGCCGATGCCTGACAGGCCCGCGCCGACGATCAGAACGTCAAAGTGCTCATGGGAGGATTGGTGCGCCATGATGGGCGAGACTCCGTTGGACGTAGGGTCATGCAGCTAGCTGGAGCGTATATCTATACTCTCTGAAGCGCATTTGCATCCCTTAATTGACAAAAAAGTAAGTAAGACGGCACACGCTTCCGGCCAGATGCGTAACCCTACTCCGTCTTTTGGGAGAGTTTCGGCACGGGGCGTGTAGTAAGCTTTCCGTACCAATATTTGCTTTTCAGGGATTCGTTGATGATGCCGCCGGCTCGCGATCATCGCGCCGATCATCGCTGGTATATGGCCGGTGTCTGGGGATTTTTCCTCGCATCTGGCATTCAGGGTGTTCTCTTTCCGTGGATCATCGCCTTTGTTCTGAATGAAAGTTCGGAACGGGTGGGTATTGCGCAGATGCTTTCCATGCTGCCCATGCTGCTGCTTGGCATGTTTGGCGGCGCTGCAGCCGACCGGGCAGAGCTTCGCAGCCATCTGATGCGGCTTCAGGCATTTTCAATCCTGCCCCCCATCGCCCTCGCGCTTTTCATCACAAACGGCATTCTCTCCTTCGAGCTGATGATCCTTTATGTGCTGGTGCTGTCCTCTCTCGGCGGCTTCATCATGCCCGCGCGCGACTCCATGCTGTCACGCGTGGCGATGGTGAGCCTTGACGGCAATATCCAGCGCGCCGTGGCCCTTGCCATGAGCGGGCAGTTTCTCGGACAAGTCGGCGGTTATCTTCTTGGCAGTCCCGCCGAATATGTGGGGGCCGCGCCGCTCCTTATCCTGCAAAGCATTTTCCTCGCCTTCTCCGTTTATGCCACGTCGCGGCTTGCACCTGCACCGGCAGCGCCGCGCGCGGGCACGAAACGCTCCCCGCTCCGTGACGTGAAAGAAGGTCTTGCTGCCGTCTGGCAGGACCAGCGCATTCGCCCCGTGCTGCTGATGATGTTCTTCTCGGGCATCCTCTTCATGGGCGTCTTCATGGTGCTCTTCCCGATTCTCATTCGCGACATCTATCACGGCAGTTCGCGCGAGATCGGCTTTGTCTTCATGTCCTTCTTTGGCGGCATCGGCATTTCCTCGTTCGTGCTGTCGCGTCTGCGGCCCATTCGCCGCCAGGGCCGCGCGATCATGCTCGCCATGTGTACGGGCTCGGCGGTGATGATCCTTGTTCATCTCCATCCGCCTGTATGGGGCGTCTATCTGCTTGCCCATTGCTGGGGTCTTGCGGCGGGCGTGTCTATGAGCCAGTCACGCGCCATCGTGCAGGAAAGCGCGTCGGATGCGCTGCGGGCGCGAATGCTTGCGGGCTTCAATCTCGGCACGATGGGCGGCGGCCCCATCGGTTCGCTGCTGACCGGCTATGTCATCCGCTGGCTCGGGCCGACAGATGCCGTGCTGGTGCCTTGCGGCCTGATGGTGCTGCTCTGGGCAGCCGTCTATTTCTTCACCCCGCTCTGGCGGATTGAAGCACCGCCGAAATAAAAACCCCGCCCGTGAAGGGCGGGGTTTTGAGTTCGCGCTGCGCGGCGCCTAGCTGTATTTGCGCTCTTCCCACCAGGGGTAGAAGGACGGCATGTCCTTCGACACCTTGCAGGGATAGTTCGCCGGGCGCTTTTCAAGGAAGGACATGACGCCTTCCTTCGCATCGGCGCTCGCGCCGCGGGCATAGATGGCGCGGCTGTCGATCTTGTGCGCTTCCATCGGATGATCGGCACCGAGAAGACGCCAGAGCATCTGGCGTGTCAGTGACACGGAAACGGCTGCCGTGTTGTCCACGATTTCGCGGGCAAGCGCGCGCGCGGCCGGGAGAAGTTCGTCCGGTTTGTGGATCGAGCGAATAAGGCCGCCCTTCAGCGCCTCTTCGGCATCAAACACGCGGCCCGTATAGGTCCATTCCAGCGCCTGACTGATGCCGACGATACGCGGCAGGAAATAGCTGGAGCAGGCTTCCGGCACGATACCGCGACGGGCAAAGACGAAACCGAAGCGCGCATTCTCTGACGCCAGACGAATATCCATCGGCAACTGCATGGTGACGCCCACGCCGACCGCCGCACCATTGATCGCACCGATAACGGGCTTCAGGCTTTCGAAGATGCGCAGCGTCAGGCGGCCACCGCCATCGCGCACGCTTTCATGGCTCCAGTCGATCTCGCCATTCGGCTTGATCGGCGTGTCGGCCTTTTCAGGCCGGTCGTCGCGCTGGGCGTAGTCGAAGGTCTTGGCACCGGCGGAAAGGTCCGCACCCGCACAGAAGGCGCGGCCTTCACCCGTAATGATGATTGCACGGACATCGTCATCCGCATCGGCCCTGTCGAAGGCGTCGATCATCTCGAACATCATCTGGCCGGTAAAGGCATTCAGCTTGTCCGGGCGGTGCAGCGTGAGGGTGAGGATATTGTCCTGCACCTCGTATTTGATTGTTTCGTAGGCCATTCTGTTTCTCCCTGTTGATCTCTTTTTACGCGAATTCCGATGTCGTGTCGCGAGGCGGCATGCAATGCCGTTGCGTCAACTGTCGCTGCCCATGAAGATAAGTTGACGTTAACGTCATCTTGCTGTGTGTTTGCGCCAAACGGCCCGAAAAATCCCGGGCCAAGATATAACAATGGACTCGCAGAAAAGCGAAATCCGGCAGGGCAATCCATCCCTGCTTTTCAGTTTGATGCCGGGAGACGACCAGCGATGCATCCGTCCATACACGCGAAGACCAACCCCGAGAAGCCTGCCTATATCATGGCCTCGACGGGTGAGACCGTCAGCTACAAGGAGCTTGATGAACGCTCCAACCAGGTTGCGCAGCTTTTCCGCGCGCATGGCCTGAAGCCCGGCGATGCCATCGCCATCTTCATGGAAAACAACGCGCGCTATTTCGAAATCTGCTGGGGTGCGCAACGCTCCGGTCTTTACTTCACCTGTATCTCGTCGCGCCTGACCTCCGGCGAAATCGAATATATCGCGCAGGATTGCGGGGCGAAGATGTTCTTCACCTCCAAGGGTCTGGAGAAGACGGCAACCGAGCTGCTGAAAGGCAATCACCTGCCGGGCGTTGAACGCCTCTTCGCGATTGGCGGTCATATTGACGGCTATGAAGATTACGAAGCCGTGCGCGACACCATGCCGAAGACACCCATCGCCGACGAAACGGCGGGCATGGACATGCTCTATTCGTCCGGCACGACCGGCCGCCCGAAGGGCATCCGTATTCCGCTTTCCGGCGGGCCGATCGATGAGGTTGCGAGCCTCACCATGCTCGTGCAGTTCCTCTATGGCATGGATGAAAATGTGCGCTATCTCTCGCCCGCACCGCTCTACCATGCAGCGCCGCTGCGCTACTGCATGACGGTCAACCGCCTCGGCGGCACGGTTGTCGTGATGGAGCATTTCGATCCGGAAGACGCGCTCCGCCAGATCGAAAAGCACAAGATTACCCACAGCCAGTGGGTGCCGACCATGTTCGTGCGTATGCTGAAGATGCCGGAAGATGTGCGGAAGAAGTACGACGTCTCATCGCTCAAGGTCGCGATTCACGCCGCCGCCCCCTGCCCCATCCCCGTGAAGGAGCAGATGATCGAATGGTGGGGTCCGGTGATCTACGAATATTACGCGGGTTCTGAAGGCAACGGCTTCTGCGCGCTCAATTCGGAAGAATGGCTTGCGCATAAGGGCTCGGTCGGCAAGCCGCTGCTCGGCAAGCTTCATATTTGCGACGAGGAAGGCAACGAGGTTCCCGTAGGCGAATCCGGCGTCATCTACTTCGAAGCGGAAGACCCGAACGCGCCACAGTTTCAGTATTACAACGATCCGAAGAAGACGCAGGAAAGCCGTCACCCGAAGCATGCGCACTGGTCCACGCTCGGCGATATCGGCAAGGTGGATGAGGATGGCTATCTCTACCTCACCGACCGCAAGGCCTTCATGATCATTTCGGGCGGCGTGAACATTTATCCGCAGGAAGCCGAGAACGTGCTCGTCATGCACCCGGCTGTTGCCGACGTGGCGGTGATCGGTGTGCCGAACGAAGATTTCGGCGAGGAAGTGAAGGCGGTCGTGCAGCCCGTCAACTGGGCGGATGCAGGCCCGGCGCTCGAAGCCGAGTTGCTGGAGTTCTGCCGGAGCCAGCTTTCGGCGATCAAGTGCCCGCGCTCCATCGACTTTGAGGAGGAACTGCCGCGCCATCCGACGGGCAAACTCTACAAGCGCCTCATCCGGGACCGTTACTGGGGCAACAAGGACAGCAAGATCGTCTGACCCTGCACATCCCCAAAAAATGATCCAGAAACGGGCGCCAGGAGGCGCCCGTTTTTGTTATCCCCACCCTCGCGGACCGGATTATCCTTTCCATGCTAGATTTTGCGCCGACTCAACCAATGGAGGCTTGTATGGGGAAAGCATGGATGGGCGGCCTGTTGCGCGGCGTCGGTTTCGCGGGCGCATTGCTGGCCGGTTTCATGACCATATCGATGGTGGCCGGAGACATTGCGCTCGCCCAGACATCGGAAATGCACACGCAGGGCCGCAACTGCCGGAACCTCGGCAAGACGAACAAGGTCTTCGAGCGGAACTTCTACGTTTATTTCGACACCAATTCGAGCCGGGTGGACCCGAAATACCAGAAGGATTTCGAGCATATCTACAATCTTGCCAAGGGGCAGAAGGCCCAGCAGATCTGCCTGTTCGGCAAATCGAGCAAGACGGGCAACGCCGCTGCCAATGCGGAACTTTCCCGCAAGCGCGCCAAGAACGTAGCGGATGCCTTTGTGGCGCTGGGCTGGCCGGCCTCGCAGATCGCCATCAATGCCGAGGGCGAGGCCTGGGGCTGGCTTGAGGAAACGATGACATGGGACGCGAAGGAAGACCGCCGCGTGCGTATTCGTCTTTCCCGCTGAGGCAGGGACAGGGCATCCCCCTCTCACATGATTCCAGGGGCTTGGCGGGCATGACTGTGCCCGCTAACTTGCCTTCCGAACGAGGCTCCCACGGGGCCGCATCAGACGACCAATCATCCAAGGGAGAATCGAATGCGCGTATTTGACACCGTTGCCGACTATGTCGCCGAGAAGGGCAAGGAAATCGGCGTCAGCGAGTGGGTCACGATCGATCAGGATCGCGTCAACAAGTTCGCCGAAGCGACGGGCGACCACCAGTGGATCCATGTCGATCCCGAGCGGACCCAGAAAGAACTCGGCATGGGTACCATCGCGCATGGCTATCTGACGCTTTCGCTGCTGCCCTACCTCATGGGCAAGATCAGCACCGTCAAGAGCGCGACGCGCGGCATCAATTATGGCTCGAACTCGGTTCGCTTCACCAACATGGTGCCGGTCGGCTCCCGCGTGCGCTGCCGTGTGACGCTGAAGGACGCCGCGCCCAAGGCTGGCGGCACCCAGGTCATCAACGAAGTGACGATGGAAATCGAAGGCCATGATCGCCCGGCTATGGTCGCCGAGACGATCACGCTGATCTTCGAATAATCGACGATCGGCCGCCCGGCTTGTCCGGGCGGCCGCTGCCACCCATATTCTCTCCATATGGAAACATCGGCAGAGCAAAGGGCCGGAGGCGACATGACGACGGACAACCTTCCGAAAAACGATGATGAGTGGCGCAAGAAGCTGACGCCGGAGCAGTATGAAATCACCCGCTGCTCGGCCACAGAACGCCCCTTCACCGGTCCCTGGCTTGACGAGAAGCGGGCAGGCACATTCGTCTGCGTCTGTTGCGACACGCCGCTTTTCCGCTCGGACACGAAATATGAAAGCGGCTCCGGCTGGCCGAGCTTTTTCGATGCTATTGGCCCCGATGTAATTGCCACGCGGGATGACCTGTCGCATGGAGTTCGACGGATCGAAATTCTCTGCGCGAAATGTGATGCCCATCTCGGCCACGTCTTTCCGGATGGCCCCAAGCCGACCGGCCTGCGCTATTGCACGAATGGCCACGCACTCGACTTCAAGCCTGACGCGGACTGACAGCCGCTCATGAAACTCACACCTCCCGCCTCCGCGCCGCGCGCCGAGAAAAGACCTCAGCGCGACGTGCATCACGGCATCACGCGCATCGATGATTATGCGTGGCTGCGCGACGAGAACTGGCGCGAGGTGATGCGCGACCCGGATGTTCTGAACAAGGATATCCGCGCCTATCTCGAAGCTGAAAACGCCTATACGGAAAAGGCGCTGGAGCCGCTGACGGCGCTGCGCGAAGCGCTTTTTCAGGAAATGAAGGGGCGCATCAAGGAGGACGACAGCTCCGTTCCTTCCCCGGACGGGCCTTTTGCCTATTACACGCGCCATGTTGAAGGTGCGCAGCATCCGCTGTTCTGCCGCCGGCCGCGGGGCACGGAAGGCAATGAAGAAGTGCTGCTCGATGCCAACAAGGAAGCGGAAGGTGAAGCCTATTTCCGCATCGGCGATGTGGACCACACGCCGGACCACCGCCTGCTTGCCTGGTCCGCCGACCGGAAAGGCTCCGAATATTTCACCGTTCGCATCCGTGACCTCGAAACGGAGCGCGATCTCGCTGACGAAGTACCGGACACCTCCCCCGGCATCGTCTGGGATGCGACGGGCAAAAGCTTTTTCTACACGCGGGTTGATGATGAACACCGCCCGCTCAAGGTGTTCCGCCATGTTGTTGGCACACCTGCCACGGAAGACAGGCTCGTCTATGAAGAAAAGGATGAGGGCTTCTTTGTCGGCGTCGGCAAGACGCAGAGCGGAAAGTGGCTCGTCATTTCCTCACACGATCACCAGACAAGCGAATGTTGGCTCATTCCTGCTGATGAACCGGAGACGGCACCGCGCCTCGTCGCGCCGCGCGAAGATGGTGTCGAGTATGATCTCGAGCATGACACCACACGAAACCGCTTCCTGATCCTCACCAATGCCGACGGTGCAGAAGATTTCAAGATCGTGGAAGCACCGGAGACTGACCCCTCACGCGCGAACTGGCGTGATCTCATTCCGCATCGGCCCGGCACGCTGATCCTCAATCATGTAGCCTATAGTGGCCATCATGTTCGGCTTGAACGGCAAGGAGGCCTGCCGCGTATCGTCATTCGCCGCCTCGAAGATGGGGGCGAGCATGAGATTGCTTTCGACGAGGAAGCCTATGATCTCAATATGGGCGCGGGCTACGAATATGACACCACCACGCTGCGCTTTGCCTATAGCTCCATGACGACGCCGGCGGAGGTCTATGATTATGACCTTGAAACCCGCGAACGCGTGCTGCGCAAGCGCCAGGAAGTGCCTTCTGGTCACAACCCCGCCGATTATGTGACGCGGCGTATCTTTGCCACGGCGCCCGATGGCGAGGCCGTACCGATTTCGCTCGTTCATCGC
>NZ_JBATWS010000096.1:0-2174 GCF_049672805.1 Parvibaculum sp. | reverse complement strand
CGGCTATTCTGCCCCATGTGGCGTTTCCAGTTGCTGGAAACCGCGCTAAATTATTGGTCTGTTTCAGTAACTTGCAGGCTTACCGGAGGTAAATGCGGCAATGATCGGCGTTATGGATCTCAATGAGCGTTCGCGCGAGATCCTGCGCCGCGTGGTCGAGACCTATCTCGAAACCGGCGAGCCGGTTGGCTCGCGCGTTCTCTCGCGGCAGCTTCCCCTTGGCCTTTCCGCTGCCTCGATCCGTAATGTCATGTCGGATCTCGAGGCGCTGGGCCTTATTTTCTCGCCCCATACCAGCGCCGGGCGTATGCCGACAGAGGCGGGACTCCGCCTTTTTGTCGATGGCCTGCTCGAAATCGGCGATATCTCTGATGAAGAGCGCCATTCGATCGAGCGACAGGTGGCCGGCTCCCATAAAAGCGTGGATGATGTGCTGGACGAGGCCACGAAGCTTCTTTCCGGCCTCAGCCATGCGGCAGGTTTCGTTGTGGCGCCTACCTATGATGCGGCGCTGAAACACATCGAATTCGTGCCCATCGACGCAAACCGCGCCCTTGTCGTGATCGTGACGGAGGGCAGCGCGGTCGAAAACCGGGTGATCGATATTCCCAAAGGGCTCACCCCTTCCGCACTTGCCGAAGCGACGAATTATGTAAATGCGCAGTTGCGCGGCCGGACGCTGGAAGAGGCGAAAGCCCATATTGCGCGCGAACTCGAAACGCAGAAGGCCGAACTCAACGAGTTGACCGCCAAGGTGATCGAGGCAGGGCTTGCCACCTGGTCCGGCTCGAACTCAAGCTCGGACCCGCTCGCCAAATCGCTCATCGTGCGCGGCCGGGCGCGGCTTCTCGAAGATGTTCACGCGATGGAGGATCTCGAGCGCATCCGCCTTCTTTTCGATGATCTGGAGAACAAGCGCGATCTCGTCCAGCTTCTCGGTCTTGCAGAAGAAGCCGATGGTGTCCGCATCTTTATCGGGTCGGAAAACAAGCTTTTCTCGCTCTCCGGCTCATCGCTGATCGTGAGCCCCTATACGGATGCACAGCAGCGCGTGGTGGGTGTGCTCGGCGTGATCGGCCCGACCCGCCTCAACTATGCGCGCGTGATCCCCATGGTGGATTACACGGCAAAGCTGGTGGGCAGGCTCATCAACTAGTTTCAGCAACATGCCCGAATGGGCGCGCGCCCTGCCCGGTTGACATATCGGGCTGCGGCGCGCACATGGACCCTGCCGACAGAATGATCGATGACGCGGCAGGCGCGCGAAGAGAACCGGAAAGGCAAAATGACCGACGAGAACAAGACACCTGAAACCGAAACACCGGAAAACGGTGCCGAGGCGACGCCGGAAAACGCGGAATCGACAGCCCGGACGCTGAACGAGGAACCCGCCGCACAGGGCGAGGCCGCAGAAGCGCCTGCGGTGGATGTCGCCGCGCTTCAGGCCGAAAATGCCGATCTGCGCGACCGGCTGCTTCGCGCTGCCGCCGAGATAGAAAATACCCGCAAGCGCGCCGAGCGCGACAAGCAGGATGCATCGCGCTATGCGACGGCGAGCTTTGCGCGGGACATGCTCGAAGTGGCCGACAATCTTCGTCGCGCGCTGGCCGCTCTCAAGGAAGAAGAGCGGGAAGCGGCGAGCGAAAGCCTGAAAGGCATGGTCGAGGGTGTCGAAGTGACGGAGCGCCAGCTTCTCACCATTTTCGAGCGCCACGGCATCCGCGAAATTTCGCCTAAGCCCGGCGACCGCTTCGACCCCAATCTGCATGAAGCCATGTTCGAAGTGCCGGGTACGGAACATCCGGCGGGCAGCGTCGTGCATGTCATTCAGGCCGGCTACACCATCGCCGATCGCCTGCTTCGCGCCGCCCGCGTGGGCGTCGCCAAGGATGATGGCGGCACCCAGAGCGGTGGCAAGGTCGATACGACGGTTTAAGCTCTCTCCGTCATTGCGAGGGGCGCAGGGACGAAACTCCCCTGCCCTTCAGGTCTGGATATTCACCAGCACCACGCCTGTCTTTTCGACATACTCATCCCAGAGCGTGAGTATTTCGGCGAGGCGCGCGGGCAAAGCGGCGGCGAGGTCTTCCGTTTCGCCGGGATCTGTTGCGACATCATAGAGCTGCCATTCGCCCGTGCCCTCGGGAGCCGGTATCCAGATCGCTTTCCAGTCG
>NZ_JBATWS010000095.1:0-3535 GCF_049672805.1 Parvibaculum sp. | reverse complement strand
GCGCGGTTTTCCTCAAGCGCGGCTTCATACTCCTGCAGATCGCCCATAAGGCGCACAAGTGCCGGACGGTCTTCAGGTCGCGCCTCGCGAATGGTGCAGTCCATGCCGCCCTCAGAACCGTTCCTCGCCGCGCTCCCGCACGGGGTCAGGGAAATCGCGATAAAGCGCGAATTCAATATTCTGTACCAGCGCATTCACGCCGTGATGATCGCCCTCGACAGGCTCGGCGCGCGTTGCCACCCAGTTAAAGGCCGCATCAAGCTGGGTGAGATCCGCCACTTCGATCATGAAATGAAATTCGCCGAGGTGAGAGGGTGCAAGGCCGAGCTTCTTGCGCATCAGCCGCCAGCCCTCAATCACACCTTCTCCCTCAAGGCGCTCCATATAGCGCTCAAAGGCATCCACAAAATCGAGATCGGAAACGCCGGGCTTCAGGTCAAACCAGCCGTGATAAATATCCATGCCTCTCCCCCGGAGCAGCGATGCAGAGTCAAAAGGGCGGCGCTCATGTGAGCACCGCCCGTTCCTTTCGTCCAGCAGGTGATGCACCTCAGCCGCGCGCAAGCATCCGGGCGGCAAAGAGGGAAAGCACTACCATGGTGATCTCTACCACGATGGGCTGAAGCACGCCTTCAGGCGCCCCATCGACAACAACGCCGAGAAGGCGGCCCGCTGCCGCGAGGCCGTAAAGTACCGCCGCACCCAGAATCCATTGCGGCCGCCCGCCAAAGAGGGCCACCGCGCTCGCAATCGTGCTTGCGAGGAAGAAGGCGCCAACATCGGCGCGCAGCGCATTGAGGCCGAGCGGCGAGAGCGCCCCGATACCAAGCGATTCGCCCATCTCCGCAGGCGATATCAGCGTCATTGCGCCTGCAACAAGCGAGAAAAGCCCCACCAGCAAGGCCGCGATACGAGCAATCCAGATCATGTTCCCAGTCCCCTTTTCATGTCCCGTTCGGAAAGAAAACGGGCGACGCTCATCTTGAACGCCGCCCGTATGTTTCGTCCAGCCTGTGATCAGGCTCAGAGATTCTTGACGATCTCTTCCACCATCTTCTTCGCATCGCCGAAGAGCATCATGGTGTTGTCGCGGAAGAAGAGTTCGTTCTCCACGCCCGCATAGCCGGAGCCCATGCCGCGCTTGATGAAGAGAACGGTCTTCGCCTTTTCCACGTCGAGAATCGGCATACCGAAGATCGGGCTTGAGGTGTCCGTCTTGGCTGCGGGGTTCGTCACGTCATTCGCGCCGATGACGAAGGCCACGTCTGCCTGCGAGAACTGGTTGTTGATGTCTTCCAGTTCGAACACTTCGTCGTAGGGCACATTCGCTTCTGCAAGAAGCACGTTCATGTGGCCCGGCATACGACCCGCAACCGGATGAATGGCGTAGGAAACCTTCACGCCTTCTGCCTTGAGCAGGTCAGCCATTTCACGAAGCGTGTGCTGCGCCTGCGCCACCGCCATGCCATAGCCCGGCACGATGATGACGGAGCCGGCATTCTTCATGATGAAGGCCGCATCATCCGCCGAGCCCTGCTTCACAGGACGCGTCTCGATGACGCCGCTGCCCGCTGAGGACGTGTCCGCACCAAAGCCGCCAAGAATGACGCTGATGAAGGAGCGGTTCATGCCCTTGCACATGATGTAGCTCAGGATCGCACCCGACGAGCCGACCAGCGCACCCACGATGATGAGCGCGAGGTTGCCCAGCGTGAAGCCGATACCGGCAGCCGCCCAGCCCGAATAGGAGTTCAGCATCGACACCACCACCGGCATGTCGGCACCGCCGATCGGGATGATGATAAGGAAACCGATGATGAAGGAGAGGATCGTGATTGCGAGGAACAGCTCGATCGTCTGACGCGAGGGGTCAGAGACGAGCCAGGCAATGCCGCCAATAATGGCAATCGCCATTGCCGCATTGATGACATGGCGGCCCGGCAGCATGATCGGCGCGCCGGACATGTTACCGTTGAGCTTCGCGAAGGCGATGATCGAGCCGGAGAAGGTAATCGCGCCGATGGCGACACCAATGCCCATTTCGACCAGATTCGCCGCATGGATCGCGTGGAAGGAGCCGATGCCATAGGCTTCCGGCGCAAGGAAAGCCGACCACGCAACGAACACAGCCGCAAGGCCGACCAGCGAGTGGAAGGCAGCGACGAGCTGGGGCATCTGCGTCATCGCAATGCGCCGCGCAATGATGGCGCCGATACCGCCACCAATGGCGAGGCCCGCAACGATGAGCCCCCATGTGAGTGCGTTCTGCGCCTGCAGCAGGGCAAGCGTGGTCACGATGGCAATGGTCATGCCGATCATGCCGTAGGTATTGCCCTGACGTGACGTTTCAGGCGAGGAAAGCCCGCGCAGCGCGAGGATGAAAAGAACCGCCGAGACGACGTAGAGAAGAGCCGCAATATTGGCTGACATGTCTGTGGCCCTCTCAGCGCTGCTTTTTCTTGTACATGGCCAGCATTCGCTGCGTGACCAGGAAGCCGCCGAAAATATTCACGGCGGCGAGGATCACGGCGACGAAGCCGAAGCCCTTGGAGAGCCAGCCAGTCTCGCCCGCCTGGGAGAGATCAAGGCCGACGGCGATCAGCGCACCAACAATAATGACCGACGAGATCGCGTTGGTGACGGACATGAGCGGTGTGTGAAGCGCGGGTGTCACGCTCCAGACGACGTAATAGCCGACAAAGATCGCGAGCACGAAGATCGCGAGTCTGAAGATAAAGGGATCGATAGCGGCCGCTTCCATCAGTTGCCTCCTTCGCGGAGCGACGGATGCACTACCTGACCGTCTTTTGTCAGGCAGGTACCCGTAATGATTTCGTCTTCCCAGTTGATCGCGAGGGACTTCGTTTCCTTGTCGATCAGGGGCGTAATGAAGTTGAGCAGGTTCTTCGCATAGAGCGAAGACGCATCGACAGAAAGCTGGGCCGCGACATTGAGATCGCCAATGATCGTGACGCCATGCTTCTGGACGCGCTTGCCGGCTTCGGAAAGCGGGCAGTTGCCGCCACGCTCGACCGCGAGATCCACGAGGATCGAACCCGGCTTCATGGACTTCACCATTTCCTCGCTCACGAGTTCCGGCGCCGGACGGCCCGGAATAAGCGCGGTGGTAATGACGATGTCCTGCTTCTTGATATGTTCGGCAACAAGCGCAGCCTGGGCGCGCTTGTATTCTTCCGACATTTCCTTTGCATAGCCGCCAGCCGCATCGCCGCTTTCATCGGATTCGACCATGATGAAAGTGCCGCCAAGGCTTTCCACCTGCTCCTTTGTAGCAGAGCGCACGTCGGTCGCAGAAACGATGGCCCCAAGACGCTTTGCCGTGGCAATCGCCTGAAGGCCCGCAACGCCAACGCCCATCACGAAGACGCGCGCAGGCGCAATCGTGCCCGCCGCCGTCATCATCATCGGCATGGCGCGGGTAAAGGCAGCCGCCGCATTGATGACGGCCTTGTAGCCCGCAAGGTTCGACTGCGAGGAGAGGACGTCCATCGACTGCGCGCGGGTGATGCGCGGC
>NZ_JBATWS010000094.1:0-6198 GCF_049672805.1 Parvibaculum sp. | reverse complement strand
GAGGTGATCTCACCGGGATTGATGCTGCTGCGGGCAGGCACTTTGCCCGCCAGCTCCCGCTCACGCCAATAGGTCGCGAAGGCACGCACAGGGTGGTGGTGACCAAGCGTGGCGACATCAATTTCGCAGTGAGACTGAGTATTGGGAATCACATAAGCACCGGGAACTCGAATACAAGAGTTCCCGGATTTTAGGGCGTATCGCTTACCAAATAGTCACTGGGTTCTACGAGTTTGCCTTGTGTTTTTCTTCAAGCGCCCGCAGATACCCTGAGTATTTAGGCTGGTCGATGGCGAGTTTCGTCAGGGTGATATCCCAGAGATGATCGACAAGGCCGGGCGTGTCTAGGCCCATTTCGCCGGTTCTGATCTTTCCGCAGAGGGCGCGGTTAAGCTCATCCAACGTCCCGTCCCGTCCTAGCAGCGCCATCAGGCGGGTGCGCTCCTGCTGGTTTGCCTCCGGGCCGATTTCCATTTCCCGCTTCACGATGTCGAGCGCATTGGCTGCAACGCGCGCGTGGAAGGCCGCGTGGCCTTGTAGCTGGGGCATGGCGTGATTGCGGATGAACTCGGTCACCGCCTCGATAAGCTCAATGGCTGAGGGTTGATCCTGCATGGTCATTCCTTCCCGGTAAGCGGCGCGAGCAGGCGCATGAGGTCCACTTCAGTTTCCGATGAACGCCGCCCGATGGTAGCGCGTTCAACGGAGCGGTCTCCCTGCAGGAAGGCGGACGCCATTCCCATGCACATCACGCCCCATTTCAATGTGCCGAGCACTTCCCAGAACTTCACACGGGCGGGATCGACCTTGTCGCCGCCGGCTGCCTCATAGCCTGCGAACAGGTCTTCCCGCGTTCCGAAGCCGCCGACCGGAAGGTCGATATTGCCGAAGCGCCACGGGTTGATACATATCCATGAGAGGTCCGCCATCGGGTCGCCAATATGGGCGATCTCCCAGTCCAGCACGGCGCGGACGCCATCCGGCCCGATCATCAGATTGCCGTTTCGGAAATCGCCATGCACAAGCGTGAGCCTGGTCGTGTCGTCCGGTGCATTGTCCCGCAACCAGCGAAAGGCGAGCTCAAAGACAGGGTGGGGGTAGTCAAGCTGCTCATAGGTCGAGAAATATTGCTCCACCTCGTCGCGCCCCGTGGCTGTACGGAGCGGCGGCAGCTTTGATTTCTCGACGGTGTGAAGCCGCGCAAGGATTTCACCGCATTGGCGGGCAAGCTTCGGCCGCACCTCGGCAAACTCTTCATCGCGGAGAATCTTGCGCGCGAGCGTTTCGCCAGGCACATGATCCATGATGAAACCCTGACCGATGCCATCCTCTTCGGTCAGCACATGGCGCACCGGCGGCACTGGCACGCCCACCTCTTCGGCAAGCTTTATAAGGGCCGCTTCGGTCGCAAGCGGTACTGCCGTGCCGGAGCGGCCGGTGTCGCGGAAGCCGCCCGGCGCGCGGCGGAGAATAAGCGCAACAGGGTCGTCCTTCGTTGTGGCCTGAAACGACCAGATTTCCTGGCTTGCGCCGCCCGACAGGCGCTTCAGTGATGCAATGCCAGTTGCACCCGGAATGTATTTTCGTGCGACTTCGGCGAGCGGCGCCTCGATCGGATTTGCCTCCCTGCTCATCTCAGTGTCCTACGCCTACCGGTTTGCCATCCACGATCTGGTCGAGATATTCGGAAAGCCCGTAGCCGACCATGCCATTGCACCGATATTCGGTCATACCTTCGGTGATGCGCGTGTTGAGCTCGTTGCCATCTGCATCCTTGCGGCGGTTGCGCAGCGGGATGAGTGACAGCACCTTGCCTTCCACTTCATAGGTTGCGCCGGATTCGGTTTCGACCTTTGCGCGCAGCGCCGTCTGATACCAATTTTCGTCCCAGTCGCTTTCGATGCTGCATTTTGTGATGAGGTCGTATTTCCCGTCCTTCAGCACCATGCCACCGTGGCGTTCCTTGCCTTCATCATTGGTGACAATGGAAATCATCATGCCGAAGTCGCGCCCGAAATTCATGGGCAGCCAGCGATACCAGTGGATCGCCTGCCAGTAGCGCGGGCCCCAACTCTTGTCGCGGAGGCCAAAGCCTTCTACCTCGAAAACTTCCTCACCAATCTTGAAGTGGCCCCTGGCGGCCATGTGCTGTTCGTAATGGGCTTTGGCGAAGGATTTTTCGGGATCGAGATCGAGGGGTGATCCGTCTTCCTTCACCGTCTCGCCGCCAAACATGGGAGAGACGCCCTCATAGTCGAGTTCGACTTCGCAGGGGACGACCGGGTTTTCCTTGAAGGCGCGTGCGGGGTCGGCCATGTCAAAGGGGCGGGCGAGAACGACGACGCGGCCCGAATAGGTGACGCGCAAACGCTTGAAGGGTTCGATGACTTCGATCTTCAGTCCGCCTGCATTCATCTCGTCATTATTGGCGATCTTTGGCCGCGCATACATGAAGGCGACGCGGCCATCCGGCAGGTAGAGACAGACGGACATTTCCGCATGTCCTTCATTCGGGCGGTTGCCGAGGCGGAACCAGCCGCCCGTTTTGCGCACCGGATCGAACATGTTGAAATACATGCTCTCGTTATAGTTCTGCGCCTTGTCGGGCGTGTGGGTGTATTCGTCTTCCGGCAGGAGCCGGATTTTCGTGCCGGGCGCGGGCTTGGCCATGCGTTCTCTCCCTCAAGTGGTGCGGGCTTTTCGCCTGTTCGAATGATTGTTGGCAGCCATGATGAAGCCCTCTTGCGTCCTATGGAAGCCCCTGTCGCATTGCGGAAAATACGACGCAGGGGAATGGCTGGATGACCCGGCGTCAATGGCGGAGAGGTGAGAGGTGTTGGCTCAAGCAGGGGGCGGGCGTGACGGGCATGAAGGCCAGAATCTCGCTTCTGGCCCTGTCAGCCCGAACGGAGGTAGCGGATAGCCTCGTCGCGCTCAAAGAGATAGAGCAGGATGCGAAGCGCCTTGCCGCGCTCCGTTTCAAGCTCGGGATCGCGCTCGATGATCAGACGGGCATCATCATGCGCGGCGGCGAGCAATTCCTTTTGCGTTTCGATATCTGCCATGCGGAAGGTTGGCAGGCCGCTCTGCCTCGTGCCGAGCAACTCGCCCGCACCCCGCAGACGCAAATCTTCCTCTGCGATGCGGAAACCGTCTTCTGTTTCACGCATGATCTTGATGCGTGCCTCTGCCGTTTCGCCGAGTGGTGTCTGGTAGAGAAGGAGGCAGCTTGATTTGTCCGCGCCCCGGCCGACACGGCCGCGCAACTGATGAAGCTGGGCAAGGCCAAAGCGCTCTGCATGTTCGATCATCATGATTGTAGCCGATGGCACATTGACGCCGACTTCGATCACCGTGGTTGCTACGAGGATCGCAATTTCGCCCGCCGCAAAGCGCGCCATTACGGCGTCCTTGTCAGCGGGTTTCATCCGGCCATGCACAAGGCCGACGCGGTCGCCGAACAGTTCCTGAAGATGGCGGTAGCGTTCCTCTGCGGCGGCTGCATCCACCTCATCGGATTCTTCCACCAGCGGGCAGACCCAATAGACCTGCGCGCCGGTTGAAAGCGCGCGGCCAAGGCCGGACACTACCTGATCCAGACGGTCGAGCGGTATGGCGCGCGTGTCCACCGGCTTCCGCCCCGGCGGTTTTTCATCAAGCTTCGACACATCCATGTCGCCATAGGCGGTGAGTGTGAGGGTGCGCGGGATAGGCGTTGCCGTCATCACCAGCACATCCGTTCCGGCGCCGCCTTTCTCCGCAAGCATCAGGCGTTGATGCACGCCAAAGCGATGCTGCTCATCCACAACGGCGAGTGCGAGAGCCTTAAAGGCAACGTCTTTCTGAAAGAGTGCATGGGTGCCGATCAGAATGTCCACCTCGCCATTTGCGGTGGCGCTGAGGACGTTCTCGCGCTGCTGTCCTTTCTCGCGGCCCGTGAGAAGCGCAAGGCGCACGCCCGCCGCCTCGCAGAGCGGCTGCAGGGTGGCGAAATGCTGTCGGGTGAGGATTTCGGTCGGTGCCATCAAGGCGGCCTGAAAGCCTGCCTCCACCGCATTCAGCATGGCGAGAAGGGCAACCACTGTCTTGCCGCTGCCGACATCCCCCTGCAGCAGCCGCAACATGCGGTGGGAGGCTTTCATGTCGGCATCGATCTCCGCCAGCGAGCGCACCTGCGCGCCCGTCAGTGCGAAGGGAAGGGCGGCTTCCACCTTGCGGCGCAGGCGGCCATCCCCCACGACAGACCTTCCGGGCCGCTTCTTCATACGCAGGCGGACAAGACCCAGCGCAAGCTGATTGGCGAGCAATTCATCATAGGCAAGCCGCGCACGGGCAGGAGCCTCCGGCGAGAGGTCGGCAGCCGATTGCGGCTCGTGCGCCGCCATGAGCGAGGCGCGCCAGCCCTGCCAGCGATTTGCTTTCAGCCAGGCATCATCCTGCCATTCGGGCAGCTCGGGCGGCAGGATGAGGGCGCCGCGAAGCGCTTTCTGCACAGCCTTGAGCGGCAGGCCGGCGGTGAGCGGATAGATCGGCTCCAGCAGCGGCATGTCTGCCAGTTCATCCGGCCCGACAATGTGGTCGGGATGCGTCATCTGGGGCGCGCCCTGATAGAACTCGATACGCCCGGAGATGATGCGGCGCGCGCCTTCCGGGAGTACTCGCATCAGATAGTCCGGGCGCGCGTTAAAAAAGACGAGCTGCATCTCGCCCGTCTCATCCGAGACATGGATGCGGTAGGGCAGGCGTTTTGTGCGCGGGGGAACGTGAAGGCCGACCGTCACCTCCATGCTGGCAATCTCGCCATCGCGCGTCTCGGTGATCTTCGGGCGGCTGCGCCGGTCTATCAGGCCGACAGGCAGGTGCCAGAGCAGGTCCACGACTTTTGGCCCGGCAATCCGCTCCAGCAGCTTTTCAAGGCGCGGGCCGATGCCCGGCAGCGTGTGTGCCGGTGCAAAGAGCGGAAAGAGGATTTCAGGCCGCATTGCCCGCACTCCGGGAAAAGACGGGAATCATGCAGCCATTCTAATGACATATGGCCCTTCACGGTCTATATCCCGGCAGGCGGACGGGATGCGGCCCAGGAGAGCGAAATGACCAGCGAAACCAGGCATAACAGTGACACAGAGCGCGCTATTCGCTTGCGGAAGCTGAAGTTTCGGTCCTGGCATCGCGGCGTCAAGGAGATGGATCTTATCCTCGGGCATTTCGCCGACACTACACTGGACAGCCTGAGCGATGCGGAGCTCGATACTTATGAAAAGCTGATCGAGGTCGAGGACACGTCTCTTTACAACTGGTTCACCGGGCGCGAAAACGTGCCCCCCGAGCATGACCATGAGCTGTTTGCCCGGATCAAGACATTCAACCATATGAAGGGACCGCTCGGACCGCGATAGGCCGGGGGTCGTAGTTCTTGAAGAATTTTGCGGAAGTAATTTCGGCGCCGGGCAGACTTACGCTGGGTGAGGCTCCCGAAGGGTTCGATGCTCTGGTGCTCGCCGATATGGTGCGGGCAGCGGGCGGCGGCGTCACCGTGCATGTTGCGCGGGAAGATGCGCGCATGGCGGCGCTGGCGGAGGCTCTCGGTTTCTTCGCGCCTGAAATAGACATCATCATCTTTCCTGCATGGGACTGCCTGCCTTATGACCGCGTGTCGCCAAATGCGGATATCAGCGCGCGGCGCATGGCGGCACTTTCGCGGCTTGCAACGATCGGCGGCGCGGCGCAGGAAAAGCCGGTTCTGCTTCTCACCACCGTCAACGCTATCCTGCAGCGCGTGCCGCCGCGGGAGTCGGTCAGACGGTCCGGCTGGTCGGCGCGCACCGGCAACCGCATCAATCTTGATGATCTGACGGCCTATCTCGCCGCCAATGGCTACAGCCGCACAGGCACCGTGCGTGAGCCGGGCGAGTTTGCCGTGCGCGGCGGCATTGTCGACATCTATCCGTCGGGCTTTGAACTGCCGGTTCGGCTCGACATGTTCGGCGACACGCTGGATGCGATCCGCAGCTTTGATGCAGCAACGCAGCGAACAGTGGGCCAGCTCAAGGGGCTTGATCTCGTGCCCGCGAGCGAATTCCTTCTCGACAGCGAAGCGATCCGCCGCTTCCGCGCCGGCTATGTGGCAACGCTTGGCGCGGTGACGGGCGATGATCCGCTTTATGCCGCTATGAGCGAAGGCCGCAAACATGCGGGTAT
>NZ_JBATWS010000093.1:0-2743 GCF_049672805.1 Parvibaculum sp. | reverse complement strand
TCGGCAAAGACTGAGTTTATTTCGATCATGGCGCGGCAGCATCACGCCCGTCGTCCAGCAACCACAATACTGAAATTCCGGTATTGCAAGGTGGCTCGCGCTTATTCGCTCGATGACCTGCCGCAGGTGTTGGGAAACATCGAGGTAGGGGAAGCGCACTCTGCGGATTGAAACGATCCTGCCAGGCGCGGTCGAGCGACAGGGCATGACGATCAGGAGGCTGGAGAAGATCTATTACGTCCGGTGAGCGGTGGCGGGACGAGCGGGGATGGAGCAGCACTGTGCATGGTGGGAAATCAAAAATCGTTCCTCCCCATCAATCCTTTAGCGGGCTGTGGAACTAGGGGAGATCAGGCCCGACGTCTAGAAGTCGATTTGTTATTTCGACAACCTGTCCGTGCGGGTGGCCGGAGGAGAAAGCTACATGCACGGAACCATAATTCACGCGTCAGAACGTCATCATCGCGTCGTACGAAAATACACTGATTGGACGTTGAAAGAACATGAGGTCGTCGTTTCACATTGGCCGAATGTCGACGCCATTCGACGTAGATTACCGCACCGGACTCCCAAGGCGATCTACTCCTTCGCCAGCAAATGTAACCTCAGGAAGCCGATCCATTCTTGGACCCAGAGGCAAGATAGCATCTTGCGTAAGCGTGTCCGAGAGGGCGTTCCTCGACGGGAGATCGCCGCCGAGTTAGGGCTAACGATGATGCAGGTTGCCAACAGAATGGCATATACCAACCTTCGCTATGACCGGCGACCTCCCAAGCCTACTGGCCATGCGCTGATGGATGCAATACTGCGCCGCGCTTTCGATCTCAACCTTTCACGTCAAGACCTAGACCAGATGTGTCGATCCGGTAGGTCGTTTGCGGGGTGGTCACCCGCTCGAGGAGTTCACATTCGTCACGTTTGGAAAGCGGTCCAAGAGCTTGATGGGAAATTCTTGATCGAATGGACATCGCAATGAGCGAGTTCTTTCGGAAGCGCATAGAAGCGACAATCGAGTATCTCTTGACTGTCTTGGACGAGATGGATGGCGATCCGGATTTTGAACCGGAACCGCTTGAAGAGCAGAATGATGCGGAGGCCGATCTTACTTGGACCAGCGGTATCGCCCCGGGATGGTTTCTTGTCGCGGAAAGAGCTAGGCGGCGCAACGACGAGCCGGACATGCCGCCCGGCCCCGAAGGGCGTTGTTGAACGCACACCGCCTGTTGGTGTCTGCCGGCAAGGGCCTGCTTTAAAGGATTTGGTTGAGGAAGTTCACCGCAACGGCGTCCTTGAGCTTATCGTCTTTCTTGACAGTGCAGTCCTAGCAGGCCGGACGGGGCTCCAACTACTGCTGCCGATCAAGACTCTCTATGTAGTCTTGAATAATTGATATGCCGATTCGCTCACGAGCATCCTCAGTTTGAGCGGTCACCTTTGCTCTCGCTATGAGAACTTCCAAATCGGTCTTCACATTGTCGAAGGACGGCTTAAGTCCCCGAAGCTCAAATTCTGCGCGTGTGTCTTCATTGTCGCGGCGCTGGTTGTCGCTGTGGACGAATGTTCGAAAGGTATGCTCGAACAGCGTTTGAAGCTCAGTACCGTTCAAACCCTGAAGCGCTCGGCCGCGTGAAACGTAGTCTGAGATTAGGTCAGCCTCAGCCTTCGCAAGTGCGTAACCAACGGCATTGTTTGCGAATTCATCGTTTGCCATATGCGAAGTATCTGCCCGGCCGCCGCAAGGCGCAAGACCCCGGAGGGAGTGCTTGACAGGCATCCGATGCCCGTCCTGCAAAAAGCCAAACAACTATTCCCCGGCCGATCTGATTGCCGTCGTCGGTGACGTTGAGGTGGATGAGCTTATGCGCCGAATGAAGTGCGGCTGCGGCGGTTCTCACTTCCTTGATGTCACCACGGTCATCCCATCGGGGCCGGAAGCGGTAGGGCTAAAAATCGGTCGCCTGGTGCCGATCAAGGTCAAGCGGGTTCCGGTCTGGAAAGACGACTAGCTTTCACATAGCGGCGCTGCCGCCAATCGTATTTGACGCCGGCCGGGGCCTGAAAACCTCGCGCCGGCTTTTTTGTGTCAGGTGTTGCCATGATGGCAATACCTTCATGACCTGTATCATGCAGGTGCCTTGGCGTCCCGGCCTCGGCCTGCCGCTTGGCTTTGGCGATGCGGGCCACGTCTGTCTTGTCCTTCTGTCGCCTGCAAGCTTCATGGGCCGGCGCGCAGTTGGTATTGAGGTCGGGGCCAAGCAGCCCGAGCGCGGTTAAATGTTCGACGGTCCACTGGTCGTTGTGCCGGTGGATCGGCTGGCCGCACAGGCAGCAAGGGGCGATGTTGTTGGCGGTGCAATGCTCGCCGAAAATGTGCTGGCGGCACTTCTGCGACATGCGCTGCCTCGGAGTGGATTGGTTCCGCCGTGGTTCCGCGGAACTTGATGATAGGGTCGATTGTGCCGAAGATTACGAAGCGCGTTGTAGATGCTTTCCAGCCTGACAGGACGGCTGAGCGCTTCTTGTGGGACAGCGAACTCAAGGGCTTCGGCGTTCGCATGATGCCAAGCGGCGTCGGCTCGTACATCGTCAAATATCGAACTGCCGAAAACCGCCAACGCAAGATGACGATTGGCCGGATCGGCACGATGACGACAGAAGAGGCTCGCCAGCTTGCCCGCGAGCATCTGACCAGCGCCAGCAAGGGCGGCGATCCCTCAGCGGAGCGCAAACAGCTTCGAAAGAA
>NZ_JBATWS010000092.1:0-1919 GCF_049672805.1 Parvibaculum sp. | reverse complement strand
GCGCCATCTGCCGCGCGCGGCCGGCCACCGTCAGGGCGTGGAGGCCGTGCGCGTCATCGTGCGCGCAGCGGGCAATCTCGGTATCGAATATCTGACGCTTTACGGCTTCAGCTCCGAAAACTGGAAGCGTCCGCCTGAGGAAGTCAACGACCTGATGGGCCTGCTGCGGCTTTTCATCCGCCGCGATCTCGCCGAGCTTCACCAGAACGGCGTGCAGGTCCGGGTGATCGGCGACCGGGACCATCTCGACGCGGATATCGTGGCGCTGATCGACGAAGCCGAAGCGCTGACCCGCCAGAATGACCGTCTGAAACTCCAGATCGCCTTCAATTATGGCGGCCAGAACGAAATCACCTCCGCCATGCGCCGCATCGCGCAGGAGGTGAAGGCGGGGCGGCTTGAGCCGGAGGCCATCACCCCGGAAACAGTATCGGGTTTTCTCGACACGGCAGGTGTGCCTGATCCCGACCTCATCATCCGCACCAGCGGCGAAAAGCGTCTCTCCAACTTCCTCATCTGGCAGGGTGCCTATTCCGAACTCGTTTTCTCCGATGCACTCTGGCCGGACTTCACGCCCGACCGGCTGCGCGAGGCGGTTGACGAATATCAGCGCCGCGTCCGTCGCTTTGGCGGGCTGGGCACGCCCGAAGGGGCTGCCACCTCATGACGGTGTCGCAAGCGGAAAAGGCGGAAGCGCCAGGCAAGAAAATGGGCGATCTCGGAACCCGGGTGCTTTCTGCTCTGGTGCTGGCGCCCGTGGTGCTGGCGGCGGTCTGGTTCGGAGGCTGGTTCTTTACGGCGCTTCTTCTGGTTGCCTGCGTTGCGATGGCATGGGAACTGGCGGGCCTGCTTTTCGGTGAAGCTTCGGTCCGCACGTCTTGGTTTCTGACGCTGACCGGCATCGCGTCGGTTCTGCTTGCGGGCATGGGGTTGCCTTCGGCGGCGCTCGCCGCAGGCGGGGCGGGACTTGCCTTCTCCCTTGCCGCGCGAAGCTGGACCCGGCGCCCGCTCTGGCCCGCGCTTGTCGCCTATCTCTATCTCGTAACGCCGCTCGTCGCCCTGATCTGGCTCCGCGCCGATGAGAGCCTGGGGCTGGCCGTTCTCGTCTGGCTGCTCGTCACCGTCTGGGCAATCGACACCTTCGCCTATTTCTCCGGCCGCTTCATCGGCGGGCCGAAACTCGCGCCGCGCATCTCCCCCAAGAAAACCTGGGCGGGACTTCTCGGCGGCATGGCGGGCGCGGTCGTGGTTGCCATCGGCACATGGTATTGGCTCGGCGAAGGCTCGGTTCTGGCCCTCATTCTTATCGCCATCGTCCTCACCGTACTGGAACAGGCGGGCGATTTCGCGGAATCCGCATTGAAGCGCCGGGCGGGCGTGAAGGATTCCGGCGCGCTTATTCCGGGGCACGGGGGTATTCTCGACCGCGTGGACGGGCTGGTGGCTGTCGCAATCGGCGCCGCCCTGCTTGCGCTTGTGAACAATGCGGCTAACCCCGCCGCAGGAGTGTTGATTTGGCCGTAACCCATTCCGCAGCAAGCGAAAGGAGCCCTGCCACGGGCAGACGGAGCGTCACCATTCTGGGTTCGACCGGCTCCATCGGCTGCTCGACGCTCGATCTCGTTGCGCGCAACCGGGAGAGCTTCGATCTCGCCGCCATCACCGCACACAGCAATGTGGCGGCGCTGGCCGCGCAGGCGCGCGAACACCGCCCGCGCCTCGCCGTGATCGGACAGGACACGCATTATGCCGCGCTGAAAGAGGCGCTGGCCGGAACCGGCATTGAAGTTGCGGCAGGCGCGCAGGCCGTTGTCGAGGCGGCAGAGCGTCCTTCGGACTGGGTGATGGCAGGGATCGTCGGCGTGGCGGGGCTTGCGCCCACACTTTCCGCCGTACGGCGGGGGGCCTGCGTGGCGCTC
>NZ_JBATWS010000091.1:0-5271 GCF_049672805.1 Parvibaculum sp. | reverse complement strand
CACCCTCGCCGAGATCGTGGCCGCGATATTCGCTCCAGTCTGCGGCGTAGGAAATCTTTACATCCGGCCCGAGAATAGCACGCACATCCGCCGCGAGCGTACGCAGCGCAGCGACTGCAGGATAATTGCCTTCGCTGTCGCGTGCCTGTGTCAGCCCGCGCAGTTCCGATCCGATGATGAAGGCATCGATACCGCCGACAGATGCACAAATCTCCGCGTAATGCAGCACCATGCGGCGGTAGGACCATTCATTTTCCTCAAAGAAGGCAGCGATACTCGCCGCGATATCGCCTGTCGGCGCGATGCGCCCGCGCCACGGATAAGGCGGTTGCGTGCCTGCGCCAGACGGGTCAGGCAAGGTGCTGTCTGCCGGAATATCCATCATCACGAAGGGGTAGAAGGTGACGGCCAGTCCCCGCGCCTTCAGTTCCGACAGCGCATGACGAACACTTGCGTCAGAGGGTGTGCCGCCATAGGCGGGTTTGCCGTCGATGCGGCTTACTTCCGCTGCCGCGAAACGCGAGACACCGGCGACGCTCCACATTTCCGGCCAGGTGATCTTGTTGCGCGTTTCGACCTTTGGCCGGATGGAACAGGAGCCGCAGCGCAGATCATCTCCAAACCACGAAACGACGAGCGAGACAGCACGCGCTTCTGGTAGTGCGGCTTCAAGCTCATCTATAGCGGTGACGAAATCCGTTTCACCGCTCGCCATATGCGTATTAAGTGTGCGACTAGATGCTTCGGTGAGGATTTCGCGCCGAGGCTCCGTGTCATAGATATATTCGCCCGTGCCGGGAATGATGGTGACAGCGCGCACGAGGCTTTCCACATCATCAAGCGTGCGAAATACTTCAAAGCTCAGTTGCGGAATACGATTGCCGAAGGGCGTCACCTTCATATTTTCAAACACGATATAGGCAAGCCCGCGATAGGCGGGTGCCACGCCTTCAACCGTTTCGATCAGCGGGTCCGGCATCTGTGTTTCGCTTCCGCGATGGAGACGCCATGAAAGGCCAGCGAGCGAGAGCGGTTTTCCATCTGCCCAGACACGTCCGATGCGCGTGATCTCGCCCTCGCAGAGCGCGACGGCAAAGGAGACGGAGTAGCTATATTCCGTGACGGAAGCAGACGAGCCGCTGCCCTTGCCGCCGCCGCTCCTGCGCGTGTGGCGATGCTCGACATAATCCGTCGCCCAGATCACCTGCCCGCCGATGCGCGCGCGGCCATAGACCTTCGGTATCGGCGCGCCTTCGCTCGACGCCATGACATGAAGATCGCCAAGGCGCGGGCCCTCCACATGTGCGTTCATGCCGAAGAGGCGCGCATCGACAAGCGACCCGGCAATGCTGCCCAGCGCGCTGCCGAGTGCTGCGCCCGAAACCGACAAGCCGAGAAAGCTGAGGCCGGAAGGCAGCAGCGCGCTGCCGATGGCAGAGCCAGCGCCCGAAAGAATGAGAGTTGCCAAGGATCAGTCCTCGAACCTGAATGAGCGATCTTCCGCTTCGACGCCGGGGAAGCGGAAAGCGGATGCCGCGCGCGACCACCACCAGCGGCCAATATGTGTTTCCGTCACCGCATGGCCGGACCAGGCATGGATCATCCGGTCCGGCCCGCTCAGAATAGCAATGTGTTTTGCGGGGCCGTGCCGTCTCATGCGGAAGAGAAGCGCATCGCCTGCGCCTGCCGTCTCAATCGGGATTTCCTGAAGGTGACGCCGCGCGGCCTCTGCCATTGTCTCCTTGCAACTGCCCGGCGCTTCGGCCCAGTCTGCCGTATAGGGCGGCGGTGTTTCCGGCTCCGGCCCGATCACCTCGCGCCAGACACCGCGAAGAAGGCCGAGACAGTCACAGCCTGCCCCTTTCACGCTTGCCTGATGGCGATAGGGCGTGCCGATCCATGACCGCGCGGCGGTGACGATTTCCATGCGGCGTGTCATGTCAGTTCCCCGCCCGCGCCAGCACGAAATCATTACCCGGCATATACGGGAAGCCGCGGAAGTTTTTCGCGTTGGCAAACCGGATGTGGCAGGTCGAAAATTGCTTGTCACATCCGGCGAGGATGCTCACCGTATCGCCCGGTGCAACGGGGCGTGCAGGAGCACGCCAGAGTTCCAGCCGCCCGCCCGGCGCGTGTGACTTCACTTCCATCACCGCGCCCTCATTCGCCCCGCTGGCGAAAGTGAGGCGACCGCGCGTGAAGTGACCCGCCGCGAAGTCAGACAGTCCCTCGACAATGAGTGTGGCGCCGTTCGCGCTCGTGACGGTTCCGGCAATTGTCCAGTCATCCGTATCAAGGCCGCAGCGTGCATCACCGAAATCGGCATCGCAGCCATATTGATAGAGGCGGCCGGTGGGCTGGTTCAGCCTGTGCGCAAGGCCGCGCAGCTCGGCGGTGAAAGCGGCACCGGAGCGGGCGATTTCTCCAAGATTTCCCTTTCGCATGAGAAGGCGCTCATCGACATTCGTCCAGTTCACGCGCCATATCTCAATGTCGGCATCATCATAAAGGCCCGCTGCGAGGTCCCCTTCATCGAGGCGCAGCGAGCTGAATGCGCCTGCGACATCGAGATTGTCCACATTGAGGCCGCTCGATGTCTCAAGGGCGGACGCGGTGAGGCCGCATGCTGCCTCATAGGTCACGCCGTCAAACGTGAGGTTGCAATCATGTTCGGTGAAGCCGAGTGTGACGCCATCGCGGCGCGTGAGCTTCCAGCACCAGGCGAGCGTCGTCGTTCCGCCTGCGAGGTGTGCAGCGAGGCCAGGAGAAATCTGCTTCATCTGTCAGAGCCTGATTTCGATGACGGGAATGTCGGGGATGCTGCCCGCTTCGAAAGCGGCGAGATTGATATCGAGAAAATCCGTATCGAAGCGCACCGGCACATCGAACTCGAATCCGGCTTTCACCACGGCGCCGGTTGCAGGCGGCAGGGAGAAGGTGATGACACCGCTTGTTGCATCAAGGTTGAAATCCTCCCCCTCCTCCATCGGTGCGCCGGAAACTTCGACAATCACCGAGCCTGCAACCGGCTTCACGATCTCCCTTGTGTAGCTTGCCTCGCCCGAGAGATAGGTTTTCAAAAGTTGAAATGTCCGACGTTCACCATCGCCCGTTCCAATCACCTGATCGTTTGCGGCGACGGAGGCCGAGGGCGGGCAGCTTTTCCAGTCCGTCCGGTCGCGCCAGCGAAAGCCGTAAAGCCTGCCATGCCTTGCCTCGAAGAAGGCGATGAGGGCGTGAACATCATCCAGCTTGCGAAGGCCGAGGCCCGCATTGAAACGCCGCCGCGACATGGCCCAGGGCGTGTTGCGTTCCTCACGGCCGGAGCCAAGCGTGATGATCTCTGTGCGCCGCTCCGGCCCGCCGCTCGCGCCAAGGGAGATGTCGAGTGGGAATCGAATTTCATGAAAGCTCATGTCAGAGATTCCTGTTTCCCCGCGCACTGGCGCGGCTGAGCATGGCGGCGATCTGCGATTCCGATCGGCGGAAGCTTGCGGCGTCTGTCGCTGTGACATTGAAGGTGATGTTCACGGGCGCTGATCCCCCCTGCGCGGCAACGCCGAGCCGCCCGTCCGCGCCGCGCTGAAGCGGCAGGATTGCCTCTGCGCCCGCCTCTCCCGCTAGGCCGGCGCCACCGCGCAAGGGAAAGAGCACGGGGCTCGAAACGACGCCGCCTTTCGCAAAGGGCAGCACGCGCCCGTCCGAGATGGCATTGCCATTGGCGCTCGGGATGACACCGCCAAGCAGATGGCCGAGGCCGCCCGAGACGGCACCCGTGATCGTCTTCACCGCGCGGTCAAGCGCCATGCGGGATATATCGAGCGCAAGCTTGCGGAGCGTGTCGGAAAGGGAGCGTCCTTTGAGCGCAATGCCTTCAAAGGCGTTGCCGAGCGCATTGCCGAAATCCCGCCCTTCCCGCGTGGCGCGGCGCAGTTCCGTGCTCACGGATCTGAGCGCGCGCTCACTATCAAGCGCAAAATTGCGCGAGGCGTCGCCCGCCTCCAGCATGGCGCGGGTGATGTGTTCGGGGCCTGTCTGCTCTGTCATCTTTTCAATCCGGATAGGCTTCCATGAGAGCGGCAAGGTCGCTGCGATCGGGTGCTGCGGGAGCGTTCCCGCGCAAGGCGCGCGCAGCGGCAGCAAGTTCAGGCAGTGTCATGCGCCAGAAGGTTTCAGGCGGCAGACGAAGCGTGCCAAGGCCGAGCGTCATCGCTTCCGCCCAGGGAAAGCGCGGGAGGCTCACTGCGTGGCCCCGCCAAAGGTTGCCGAGAGAAGATCGGCGACGATGGCTATGAAGCCTGCTGCACCGCCTTCCGCCGTCATGCGGGCGACATCTTCATCCGTGCAGTCATGCCCCGCACCGCGAAGCCCGGCGCCGATGATCTTCACCGCGTCCATGGCCGCGATGCGCCCCGTTTCGAAGCGGCTTGCGAGAGAGAGCATATCCTCGCCGCCAAAAGCCTGCTCCAGCTCCGCGAGTGCGCCAAGCGTCAGCACCAATGTCTTGCGGGAGCCATTAAGCATGGCATCGATTTCGCCGCGATGTCTGTTCGGCATTATTGATCCCTCTTGCAAAAGAGTTGCTGACTTCCGTGTTCTGATGATTCTATTCTGACGCTGATGCCGCAGGGGCATGGAAATGGGGCATGGAAATGGAGAGCTTTCCATGAGGCGTCTTCTTTCTCTTTTTTTGGTACTATTCACCTTGCCGCTTGCCGCATGCGGGCCGCAGCTTGCAACGCTGCCGGTTGCTGACTTCCCACTTTACAAGCCGAATCTCACAGGTGTTGCCGAGCCGGCGACGATCCGCGGAACGCATGAAGAAGCTCAAGGATTATTCGGAACACCCGGTACCAGCGTTGGTGTCTTTGCGATCAATGGTAAGGTTTCGTTTGAAGATGATCTTCTCACCGCGTCTATAGAGCTTGTGCCGGGCAAACAGTCCCTCGCCATTGGCTATACTCATGGCAGATACTACACCACAATTCCGGTCATGCTTGATGCGAAGCCCGGAGGACGATACGTCGTTAAGCGCGACGAAGATGTACATTGGATGGACGGACTCAAATACGACCGCATCCGGAAGTGGCTCTATATCGAGGATGAGATAACAGGCGAAATCGTTGTTCCCAAAACTCCCGACCTCATTCAAACGATAGAACAACGCTATGAACTGCCCACTGGCGCAGATGTTGCGACGATCAGGGGTACAGAAACGGATTCAGCCATCGAAATCACCGCAGCTTTTCCTGTTTCTATCGATGGTCAGAT
>NZ_JBATWS010000090.1:0-1736 GCF_049672805.1 Parvibaculum sp. | reverse complement strand
CTGTCGGCGATGGAGCGGCGCTTCTTCGGCTTCCTGCCGCTCTTCGATTATGTGGATACGCGTGCCTTCAAGCGCGCCATTGAAGAACGCTTGCCTGACTATGAAAAAATTATTCGTCGGGCGGCGCGCGACAATGGCCTCTCGCCGCATCTTCTTGCCGCCATCGCCTACCAGGAATCGCATTGGAACCCGAACGCGGTAAGCCCCACCGGCGTGCGCGGTTTCATGATGCTGACAGAGCAGACAGCGCGTGAACTGGGCGTGAAGGACAGGCTGAACGCGCATGAAAGCATCCATGCGGCGGCGCGCTATCTGGCCGATCTCAAGCGCCGCCTGCCGCCCAGCGTGGAAGAGCCGGACCGCACATGGTTTGCGCTGGCTGCCTATAATCTCGGTCTCGGCCATATCTATGATGCGCGGGCGCTTGCGGCGCGCCTCGGACGCGACCGGGACAGCTGGGTTGACCTTCGCCGCGTGCTGCCGCTTCTCAACAATGCCGCCTATGCAGACGGGCTGAAACATGGCCGCGCGCGCGGCGGACAGGCCGTCCATTTCGTGCAGCAGGTGCGCAGCTACATGCACATACTGGAAAGCACGGGACGCTGAGACTTTCCGTTCGCGGAAGGCTCCGCGACATTTTGCGCAGGGCCTGCGACCGAATGACCACTCTTTTATTGTGGATATTCGGAGGATGCTTCCGGAACAGGACGCCGCCGCACCAGGCGGTGCATCGAACCGGAGAAAGAACAATATGACATTCAATCGGAACCTGTCTCTCGGCGCGGTAGCCCTGGCGGCTGCGATGGCGGCAGCGGCCCCCGCTCATGCGGAGTTTGAGGGCAAGTCAGCGGGTGACTTCATGGTGCGCGCCCGCGCATTGTGGGCAATCCCTGATGAGAGCGCTTCCACCAGCATTGGCGGCGACGTGAATGTTTCAAGCGACGCCGTGCCGGAACTCGACTTCACCTATTTCATCACCGACAACATCGCGGTGGAACTGATCGCGGGCACGACGAAGCATGACGTGTCCCACTCGCCGACCGGCCTCTCGCTCGGCAGTGTGAAGCTGCTGCCGCCCACGCTGACGCTGCAATATCACTTCCTGCCGAAAGAGCGCTTCAGCCCCTATGTCGGTGCGGGCCTGAACTACACCTTCTTCTATGATGCGGAGCCGGGCGTGTTCGCCAGCATCGATTATGATGACAGCTTCGGCTATGCGCTGCAGGCCGGTGTGGACTATGCCGTTGCCGACAACTGGTATGTGAACTTCGACGTGAAGAAGATTTTCCTCTCCACGGACGTGTCCATCAATGGTGGCGCAGTCACGGCGGATGTGGATCTCGACCCCTGGCTTGTGGGCGTCGGCGTCGGCTACCGCTTCTGATAAGAGATCGGGGAGGGGCCGCCGGCCCCTCCGCCATTTCCGGCGTCTGTCGCCGTTTGAATCTGCTGTCTTCCTGCTATAAAAATAGGGCACACACCCTAGCGCTCCGGCGTGCTGCAACCGCCGCGGCGCGGGGGTAGAATGTGTGAAAAGATGCAGGGAGAAGCTCAGTGGGAGAAAGCATGAGGTCCCTCGTCGAGGGAACGGAAGTGAAGTCACGTTCCATCCATGTCGCCATTCTCGGCGCGGGTGCGGCGGGCCTTGCCATGGCGATCCGCCTGCAAAAGGCGGGTATTCCGTTCACCATCTACGAGAAGGACGGCAGCGTCGGCGGAACCTGGCGGGACAATAC
>NZ_JBATWS010000089.1:0-1726 GCF_049672805.1 Parvibaculum sp. | reverse complement strand
GGCGAGATAGGGAAGCCGCAATCCCGAATGGAGGAAGGCACCCGCAGAGGCGAGCAGCAGGGCGAGCCAGACATAAAAATATTGCTCCTCACCCGTCGCACTCAGGATCAGCGATTTGGAGACGAAGCCCGAGAAGAACGGGAAGGCCGCAATCGAGGCACCACCCACGAGGCAGAAGAGTGTGGTGAGCGGCATGGTGCGGTATAGCCCGCCAAGCGCTGTCGCCCGTGCCGTACCGGTGCGGTAAAGCACGGCACTGACGCACATGAAAAGAAGCCCCTGATAGAAGATCGAAGCGACCGCATGGGCGGCCGCACCGCTGATGGCGAGGGGCGTGCCTATACCCGCACCGACCACCATGAAGCCAAGCTGGCTGTTCAGCGAATAGGTGAGCAGGCGGCGAAGGTCGTTTTCGAGCAGCGCAAAGAGGATCGGAAACAGCGCCATTACGACACCGACATAGATGAGCAGTTCCGTTCCCGGAAAGCCGCGAAGCAGCGCATAGACGGCAAGTTTGGTCGTGAAGACGGAGAGGATGACCGTGCCGGTGACTGTTGCCGAGGGATAGGCGTCATGCATCCAGTTGTGGAGCAGCGGGAAGGCGCATTTGATGCCGATGGCGGTGAGCATGATCCATGTAGCCGGGCTGCCAAGCTCCATCGCGGTGAAGGCGATACTGCCTGTCTCGCGGTAGTGCAGCACGATGCCAGCAAGCAGGATGACGCCGGAGCCGACCTGTACGATCAGATAGCGCATGCCGCTTGCAAAGGAGCCTTCCGTGCGCCGCGCCCAGATGAGAAAGACGGAAGCAATCGCCGTGCCTTCCCAGAAGACGAAGAGGGTGATGATGTCTGTCGCGAATACCGCGCCGATGGCCGCGCCTGCATAAAGAAGTGCTGCGACCTGCTGGATCGTGTCCTGCACGCGCCAGGCATATAGCGCGATGATGAAGGCGGCGAACGAGAAGGCGAGGCCGAAAAGCGTGGATAGTGCATCTATCCGCATCAGGCCGATCTGCATGCCCATCACGTTGAAGGCATTGTACTGGCCAGGCATCAAGCCCCAGAAAATGGCAATGCCCGCAAGCGGTGCGGCAGCCATGAAGATGTTGCGCAGCCAGCCTTGCGGCAGGAAGGGGATGAGGAATGCCGCAGTGATATAAGGAAGGGCGGGTGTCAGAAATTCAGGCATCGGCCTTCTCCCGACCGAGATCACTTTCCGGGTGCTCTTCCGATGCGGTGGCATGCGGCGCGTAATAATCCTCGTTCCGCCGCAGGAACGGGGCGACGAGGCGCGCCACGATCACAAGGGCGACAGAGCCAAGCAGGCCGAACCAGCCATAGAAAATCCGCCCGTCTTCCAGCGCGAAGGCACCATGTTTATGCAGCGTGAAGTCCAGCGCCGTCAGCGCGGCGCAGCACAGGATGAGGAACCAGGTTGCCCAGCGGCCAGCGCGCTTTGAGGTGAGGCCGGTCATGGCAGGCTCTCCGGCAGAATGGGGATGCTCAACAGATATTCGTAGAAGCCGCCCACGATGAAGAAAAGCGCGATGCAGCCAAGCGCCGCAAAACAGATGGGCAGCAGGCAGAAGAGCGGTGCTTCCTTGCGGATTGCGTCTTCGTCACCCTGTTTTGATGGTGCGAAGAAAGCGCGGGCCGGGATCGGCAGCAAATAGGCGACATTCAGCAGCGAACTCAGCATAAGCACGCCGATGATGATGAGGTGG
>NZ_JBATWS010000088.1:0-1916 GCF_049672805.1 Parvibaculum sp. | reverse complement strand
ACAACACCTTTTCCAGCTTGTTGGTCGAACGCCTCAGCACATACCAGCCGCCGGGGTCGCGGTCTCCAGTCAGGTGGACCAGCACGACCTGGCCGTCCCGGCTGACGTCGACGAAGGTCACGTGCTGCTGCGGCAGCAGTTCCGCCAGGGCCTTGTGCAGCTCGGCCTCGGGCCGTCCCGGGTCGAAGTAGGCCAGCCGCGGGCGGCCGCTCTGCGGGGCGGCCGCGAACGGGACCGACGGGTGGCCTGTCCATTGCGTCAGGCCGACACTGGCGAAGTCATCACCCGCCAGCACCTCGGAATCGCCGCCGTCCAGATCGCTCAGCACCAGCCGCGATGGCCCTTCATCGCGGCTCAGCCGGGCATATACCCTGGTGTTGTCCGCGGTGAACGCCAGCGGCGTCCAGACGCTTCCGGCCTGCTGCAGCACCATGGGCTGCCAGCGGCGGCCATCATCCGAGCGGTACAGCAGGTAGTTGTCCGCATCGTTGCGCCCCCAGGCATAGCGCGCAACGCCGTTGCGGTCGACCAGGAATTCCAGCTGCGGCACGTTGATATCGGCAATAAGCTTGAACGTCGGCCGCTGCGTATCGACCACGTAGAGCATCGACGAGGTGGGATTGCGCTGGAGCTGGCGCATGTAGAAGCGGCCATCGTTGCTCTCGGCCACGCTTTCGATGTAACCGAAGCCGCGGTCCAGGCCGGCTGCCGCGTTCTGCTGCTCGTACCCGTAGATGTAGCGCTGGTTCTTTCCGTCGAAATCGCTGGCGATGATCTCGCCCGTGGGCAGCGGCTTTTCCAGCGACCCGTACTTGCGCCCCTTGGCAACGACCAGGCGTCGGTCGCCCACCCATGCGATCTGGAACGGGCTTTCGTAGCGCGGCAGGCGCAGCACCGCCGTCCGCGTCATGTCGGACAGGCGCAGGATCTGCACGGCGTGGTTGCCTTCCCCGAAGTCGGTCGAAACCGCCAGGTAGTCGCCCGTCGGCGACAGCCGCGGCATCGAGAACGGGCTGGCCTTGGCGAACGCTTCCACCGGTATCGTCTGGGCCACCGCTGCCGGCACCCAGGCCAGGCCAGCGAACATCCCTGTCAACAGCCACAACACCCCACGCAATCCCCTTCCCATGACAACTCCCCAGAAGCCAGGCGGTAGGCGCAGCCTAGGGTATCGGCCTGTTCTCCGGAAGAGCGCCGTTGCGGGCGGCCGGAATCACGGCGCCGGTACCTGCCCGGCGCCGTAGTGCTTCTGGCAGTGCTCGCAGAAGAACGTGCGGCGCTGCGTCCTGCCCATGTAGACCTTCCTGATCGGGCCACCGCAGACGGGGCAGGTGCCGCGGGTATGCACCAGCCAGTGTTTGCGCAGTTCGTAGATGCGCTTCCAGGCGAGGAAGTCGAAGCTGTACTCGCGGGCCTGGGCGATCAGCTGGCCCAGCTTCCGCGGCGGCAGGTCGCCGATGCGGGTCGCCGGATGGACGCGGATGCGGAACAACACCTCGTTCTTGATGATGTTGCCCACGCCCGAGAATATCTGCTGGTCCAGCAGGGCGTCGCAGACCAGCATGTCGGGCAGGGCCTTGAGCTTGCGCCGCGCCAGGCGCGGATCCCACTGCTCGCTCATCACGTCGGCGCGCCAGTCGTAGACCTCGTCCAGCGGCTGCTCGATGAACTTCACCGAGCAGGCGTAGAAGTTCAGCTCGCCATTGTCGAAGCGCAGCGACACCCGCGGCGCTGCAGGCTTGCGTTCGTCGATCAGCCAGCTGCCGAACATCATCAGGTGGATGCGCATGCTGAAATCGTCGAACTCGAGCAGGAAATGCTTGCCCCAGCTGCGCACGTCCCGCACCTGGCACCCCTGCATGCGTGCCAGCGCCTGGCGGGAGTTTCCGCTCACCCCGCGCACGACCTGGCCGCGG
>NZ_JBATWS010000087.1:0-11653 GCF_049672805.1 Parvibaculum sp. | reverse complement strand
GGATGCGGCCGCGCGGCGTGCGGTTCACCAGCCCCTGCTGGATGAGATAGGGCTCGATGATCTCCTCGATCGCATCGCGCGGCTCGGAGAGCGAGGCCGCAATCGTCTCGATCCCGACAGGCCCGCCCGAAAAACTCACGGCAATGCAGCGCAAATAGCGATGGTCGAGCGCATCAAGGCCAAGCTCATCCACCTCAAGGCGCTGCAAGGCGCGGTCTGCCACCTTCGCATCAATCGTCATGACGCCTTCAACGGAGGCAAAATCGCGCACGCGGCGGAGCAGCCGCCCCGCCACACGCGGCGTTCCGCGTGCGCGCCGCGCTATCTCATGCGCGCCTTCAGCCGTCATTGAAATGCCAAGCACCTTCGCACCGCGCCGGACAATGCCTTCCAGTTCTGCGACCTCATAGAAATTGAGACGCACCGGAATGCCGAAGCGGTCCCGCAGTGGCGTGGTGAGAAGCCCCGTGCGCGTTGTCGCGCCGATCAGCGTGAAGGGCGCAAGCTCAATGCGCACGGACCGCGCGCCCGGTCCTTCGCCAATGATGAGGTCGAGCTGAAAATCCTCCATCGCCGGATAGAGGATTTCTTCAACGGCGGGTGTCAGGCGATGGATTTCATCAATGAAGAGAACGTCGCGCGGCTCAAGATTGGTGAGAAGCGCGGCAAGATCGCCCGCCTTCGTAATCACCGGACCGGAAGTTGCGCGGAAATTCACACCAAGCTCCCGCGCAACGATCTGCGCCAGCGTTGTCTTGCCAAGGCCCGGCGGCCCGGCAAAGAGAACGTGATCCAGCGCCTCGCCCCGCGCCCGCGCCGCCTCGATAAAGACGGCGAGATTCTCTCGCGCGCGGGCCTGCCCCGTGAAATCGGCAAGAAGTTGCGGACGCAACGTCCGCTCCAGTTCGTCTTCCTCGCGCTTTGCTGCGCCAATGAGCCGCTCTGTCACCGCGCAAGCTCCTTGAGGCCACGACGGATCAACTGCTCGGCGCTTGCATCCTCATCAAGCGCCTTTGCCGCGGCTGCAATAGCATTTGTTGCCTGCGCCTGCGGATAGCCGAGATTGACGAGAGCGGAAATGGCATCACGCATTCGCCCCGTTGCTCCGCCTGCCGCCGTGTCGCCCTGAACTGGCTCCAGCGCGGCGGCAAGCGATGCGCCTTGCGGTGCCTTGTCTTTCAACTCGCTCACAATGCGGCCAGCCACCTTGGGGCCAACGCCGGGTGCTGTCGCAACCGTCTTCTTGTCATCAAGCGCGATGGCGCGGGCAAGATCATCCGTCGAAAGCGCACCGAGCACGCCAAGCGCAACGCGCGTGCCTACACCCTGCACACCGACAAGCAGACGAAACCAGTCGCGTTCGACATCGCTGGCGAAGCCGATAAGGCGGATCGCATCCGCGCTCACCTTGGTCTCGATGGAAAGCGTGACGGGTTCGCCGGGGCGCGGCAGGCTGTCGAGCGTCCGCCGCGAACAAGTAACGTGATAGCCGACACCACCCACATCCACGACAACCCAGTCCTCGCCCGTGGAATCGACGATGCCCTTCAGCTTGCCGATCATCGCGCCGCCCCCGCAAGCGCCGCCGCGATCCGCATATTGCTGGCACCCGAATGGGCATGGGCAATCGCGATGGCAAGCGCATCGGCCGCATGTTCGCTTCCGGGCTTCGCACCCGGCAGCAACATTTCGACCATGAGGCGGATCTGGTTCTTGTCTGCGTGGCCTGCACCCACAACCGACTTCTTCACATGGTTCGGCGCATATTCCGCAACCGCAATCCCGGCGCGCGCCGTGACAAGCAGGGCGATGGCGCGCGCTTGTCCAAGCTTGAGCGCGGCTGCGGCATCACGCGCCACAAAGGCCTGCTCGACCGCTGCCGCATCCGGCGCATAGGTCTCAAGGATCTGCACAAGCCCCGCCTCTATCTCCACAAGCCTTTCGGCAAGGGAACGTTTCGCGTTGGAGCTGATGGTGCCATTCGCAATGTGGGAGAGCTTCGATCCCTCCACACCGATCACGCCCCAGCCTGTCGCGGTGAGGCCGGGATCGATACCGAGAAATCTGAGCGATGCCGGCATGAGCGGGAAAAATCCTGGTTACGGGTGCCGCCAGCGGCAAGAGCACACGTCCGGTTCATGCCCCAAACGGGAAGCAGATCATCCACAGCCAATCAGGCGGACATCTTCTCCATCACCGAATCGGACATCTCGAAGTTCGCATAAACCTGCTGCACATCATCATTGTCGTCCAGAGCTTCCATCATCTTGAAGATGGTCTCGGCCTTTTCATCATCGACAGCGATGGTGTTCTGCGGCTTCCAGATGATTCGTGCCGAGCGCGGCTCACCGAACTTCGCTTCAAGCGCAGAGGCGACTTCATGCAGCGAATCCGGCGCGCAATAAAGCTCATGCGTCTCGCCGCTGGACTGGCAATCATCCGCACCGGCATCGATCGCGGCTTCCAGCATCTCGTCGGCGCTGCCGACATCCGCACCATATTCGATCATGCCGAGACGATCGAACATGAAGGAAACGGAGCCTGTTTCGCCGAGATTTCCGCCATTCTTTGAAAAGATGGCGCGCACTTCACCCGCCGTGCGGTTCCGGTTGTCGGTCAGCGTCTCGACAATGATGCCGATGCCGCCCGGCCCGAAGCCCTCATAGCGCACTTCTTCATAATTCTCGCCGCCCTGGTCGCTGCTCCGCTTGATGGCGCGCTCGATATTGTCCTTGGGCATGTTTTCCGCGCGGGCTGCCTGAATGGCAGAGCGCAACCGCGGATTGTATTCGGGGTCAGGCAGGCCCATCTTGGCCGCGACCGTTATTTCCTTGGCCAGCTTCGCGAACAGCTTGGCGCGCTTCTTATCCTGCGCGCCTTTGCGATACATGATGTTCTTGAATTGTGAATGGCCGGCCATTCCGCCTCCGAAAGCCTGAAATACGATGAAATCACGGGCTTTATAGAATCCGCGCGGGCCAAAATCCATAGCACCTGCCTGAGCATCTGCACGGCATCCAAACCTGCAATCTGATACACGCATTGCGTGTGTGAGTTATTTATATACCCTTTTAACGTGTGTTTAAGATTTCCCCCTCTAGGGTGAGTCTGTCGCCGGTTGAAAGCTCCAGGCCCTCATCGGCGGCATCGCAGTAGTCGGGAGGTGAGCCCCGCCCAGCCCGCCCCCGGCGCCGACGCACCTGATGGCGAAGGCAAAACCGCTCCGTCCCCGCCGCCTCACCCACCTCGGCCGCGGACAAGACGGAGCGGTTTCACTTTGTCGAGAGTGAGCCGTGAATGTCGGTCGGCCAGGCGTAATCGGCGCTGAGCGGACGGTCTGTCACTACCTCTTCAATGAAACGGGCAACCAGCCGCTCGCTGAAAAAGGCGTGATAACGCTCATGGCCATTGCGCGCGATGCGCTGCCGCTCGCCGTCATTCTTCAGGAAATAGCGCAGCTTGTCGGCAAGCTCGTCGAGATCGCGGTAAAAGACGAATTCTTCATCGGTGAAAATCTCGTCATACCCTGTGGACCGCGCAACAAAGACAAGAAGCCCGTTGCCCGCATATTGCGCGAAGCGATCAGACGAATAGAGATAATGATCGTCGGACCGGTTCAGATTGAGCCCCATCTTCGCTGACGCGATGGCATTGAAATAATCCTGCCCCTGCAGCGAGCGCTGCCCTTCAAGACCATAATAGGCGTAACGCGCTTCAGGCACGCGCTGCTGAATGTCGCGCATCATCTGCCCGCGCCACGGCGTCGAGCGTTCCGTGCTGATGGTGCAGAGAAAATCATAAGGAAGATCGCCTTCCGCAAAACATTGCAGCGTTTCAATGGAAGGGTCTGTCGGGTTCGGAATGAAGGCGACCTTGTGTGTCGGCGTCACGAACTGATCGAGATGATGACCCGCCGTGGTGATGAAGGTTGCATCGGCAATCTCTGCGAAGCGATGGATGCGCTCCACATTCTCAGGCAGGAAAAGCGCATCAATGCTCACAACGGCCACGCGCAATGATGGCTGCGCCGCGCGTATCTCCCTCACCGTGTCATTGGTGATCTTGTCGGCGTGAAAGAAAACCAGAAGGTCAGGACGGAAACTGCGGCACAATTCCACGAGCCGCGCATTCGCCGCCGCATCGCCGCCGCGCCAGATCCCCCATTTATGAACCTCGCGCGCGACATCGCGGTCGCTCAGCGTCATCACATGATGGCCATTGCGGATGAAGCCATTGGTGAGCTTGCGGACAGTCGCGTAGAAATTCGCGCCCGCCCGCTTTTCGTTGTAATTGCCCACAATGACGATGCGCATGGGGTTCAAAGCTCCGGCAGAACCTGTTTGAGACGGCCGCCAATGCGGACCGGTTCAACCCGTTTCGCAAGGCCGGAGGCTTCCGTCTCAACAAAGACACCGCAGAGCGTGGCAGGCCCGAGCGCCGGCTGGAAACGCCCGCTTGGAATACGCGTCGTGAAACGGTTCAGCGGCTCGTCCTTATCCATACCGATGACGGAATTATAATCCCCGCACATGCCCGCATCTGTCTGATAGGCAGTGCCGCCCGGCAGCACCTGCGCATCCGCCGTCGGGATATGGCTATGCGTTCCCACGACAAGCGAGGCGCGCCCGTCGCAGAAATGACCCATCGCCATTTTCTCCGATGTCGCTTCAGCATGCATGTCGATGATGATGGCATCCGCCGCTTCGCCAAGCGGGCAGGCTACAAGTTCCCGCTCCACCGCTTCGAAGGGGCAGCCGAGTGCTTCCATGAAAACGCGGCCGAGCACATTCACCACCAGCACCCGCGCACCGGATTGCGCTTCAACAAAGGCCGCGCCGCGCCCCGGCGTACCGGCGGGATAATTGGCCGGACGGATCAGCCGCGTTTCCCGCTCGATATGAACAAGCGCCTCGCGCTGATCCCATGAATGATTGCCAAGCGTGATGATATCGGCACCTGCATCCAGAATATCGTTGCAGATCTGCGCCGTAATCCCGAAGCCGCCCGCCGCGTTCTCCCCGTTGACCACCACGAAATCGAGCGCCAGTTCGCGGCGCAGCGACGGGAGTTCCGCAACCAGCGCATCGCGCCCGCTTCGCCCCACCACATCGCCCATGAACAGAAGTCGCATCGTTACCTTTCCGGAGAGCGCGAGAACCGCCGCGCCTCTCTCTCCGTTACTACCCAGTCAAGCCGCTCATCATAATCATCTTCGGGAAGGTCTTGAGCTTCTTGCGCCGAAAACGCAACCCCGACCGCAATGACCGGCTTTGCGCCCGCCCGGAGCGCCGCCAGCGTGCGGTCATAATATCCGCCGCCATAGCCAAGCCGCCGCCCCGCCGCATCGAAAGCCAGAAGCGGCACCAGCACAAGATCAGGAAGACAACGCTCGGCACAGGAAAAAGGCTCGCGTGTCCCGTGACGCCCCGGCGCGAGCGCGTCGCCCGGCCGCCAGCGCCGAAAGACGAGCGGCGCATTGCGCTCTTCAATCGCGGGCAGGGCGCATATATGGCCTTCATCATCAAGCCGGGTGAGAAGCGGGGCGGGGTCCACTTCACTGCCCATCGCGGCATAACCCGCAACGCAGCTTTGCGGTGCGAGGGAAAACGCTTTCATGAAGTGATCTGCGATGAGGGCGGCAGCCTTGTCGCCCTTCGCGGCATGGGCTTCATCGCGCCTCATGCGGGCGGCTTCACGCGCCGCTTGCTTCAGCGCCGCGCTCATAACGCGCCTGCCCTGAAGAGAAGTGGGACCGCCATGGCCGTTGGAAGCTCGTTCCTCGGAGACCTACTAACGTAGGTGGGCGCCGTGTGAAGGAGACCTCGATCTCCCTCAGGGACAGCTCCCTTGAGGAGCGTAAGGCCCCGAGAGATAATGTTCCTGACGAACCGGGCAGTACCCGACTTCATTCTATCTGCCTCCACCCCCCTGCGGGTCAAGGCTTTGCTCGCGCCAGCCGTGAAAAGCGAGCCTCTGTCACTCACGCAGCTTCGATCCGCCGCGCCAGTTCCTCGATCCGGCGCGATGCGTCATCAAGCACGTCTGCCAGTGAATTTTCCGCGTCCCGGGTGCGCTCCATCAGGGAACCGCGCTGCGAGGAAAGATTTTCCAGCTCCTGCTCGAGCATCTTTGTCTTCTGCATCGCGCTTGAAAGCTCATCGGCGATCATCAATCCCGCCATCAGCAACAGCCTCGCATCACCGACCTGCCCCACCTGTTCGGCCAGATCTGTCACATGCTTGCTGACATAGGCCGCCAGTTCGCGCACATGGTCTTCCTCCCCATCGCCACAGGCAATGGTGTAGGAGCGGTCGTTGATCGATACCTTGACCTGTCCCATTCACCTTATTCCTTTTTGGGGCGCTGCCGGGCCTCGGGGCATCAGCCTTCCGCCAGAACCTCGCGAATACCCTCGATTGCGTCTGCCAGCGTTTCAGAGGCCCGTTCGTTCAGTTCATTCAGTCGGCGCGCCTCCGACTTCAACTGGTCGAGTTCCTCGGCCAGTTCCGCCCGGTCTTCTTTCAGCCTGTCCACCTCGCCTTGAAGGCCTTTCGCAGACTGGGCGCGCAGAAGCTGCCGGTTCACCCCGGCCTCCAGCTTGTCCAGCGCGCTGGCGAAACGGCTCATTGCCGAATCGAGTTTGCTCATTGTCGTGTTTCCGGCCCGTCTGAGCGTATTTGTGTCACGGTTTGAGCCAAGATAGGCAGCGCAGGGAAACAAGGCAATGACGCGCGCAGCCGCGCCCCGGCAATGCTTCCGGCGCTCCTTTGCAAAATGGCCATACCTCCTGCACGGAATCGGCGCAAAGGCGGGGATTCCGGCATTGACTCATGGAAGCCCGCATGGGCATTGTGGCGCCGCTCTCGGGAGGGCCCGACACAGAGAGCCTTGGCGAGGCTTCCGCCTCGGTGTGCGGATGAGCCGCTATCTCCTGCCCGCCCAGCGCCCTTTCCGGACAGTTCTGGGCCATAGAGTGACACATGACGCCGACTGAAAAACCCGACACTGCCGCGAAGGCGACCTCCACCGCATCCTCTGGCGCGTCTCACGCCGCCATGGCAAACGCGATCCGCGCGCTCGCCATGGATGCCGTCCAGCAGGCCAATTCCGGCCATCCCGGCATGCCGATGGGCGCCGCCGATATGGCGACCGTGCTTTTCACGAAATTCCTGAAGATCGATCCCCGCCAGCCCGACTGGCCGGACCGCGACCGCTTCGTGCTGTCGGCGGGCCACGGCTCGATGCTTCTTTATGCCCTGAACTACCTCCTCGGCTATGAGGACATGACGATCGAGCAGATACGGAACTTCCGTCAGCTCGGGGCAATCACGGCGGGCCACCCGGAATATGGCCATGCCGCAGGTGTCGAAACCACGACCGGCCCGCTCGGTCAGGGCATTTCCACCGCTGTGGGCATGGCACTTGCCGAGCGCCTGATGGCCGCCCGCTTCGGCGACGAGATCGTCGATCACTATACTTATGTCATCGCGTCAGACGGCGACCTGATGGAAGGCATCAGCCATGAGGCGATCAGCCTTGCGGGCCATCTGAAGCTGTCAAAGCTCATCGTCCTCTATGATGACAATGAAATCACCATCGACGGCGCCCTCTCCCTCTCGGAATCGGGCGATGCACTGAAGCGCTTCGAGGCTGCCGGCTGGAACGCGACCCGGATTGACGGCCATGATGCGGATGCCATCACCGCCGCCATCGAGGCCGCCCGCAAGTCGGACCGCCCGACCCTGATCGCCTGCCGCACCGTTATCGGCTACGGCTCGCCCAACAAGCAGGGCAAGTCCTCCTCGCACGGCTCGCCGCTCGGCCCCGATGAAATCGCGCTTACCCGCGAAAAGCTGGGCTGGAACGCAGAGCCCTTCACCGTGCCGAGCGAAACGCTCGATGCATGGCGCATTGCAGGCCTTCGCCACGCCAAGACCCGTCAGGAATGGGAAAAGCGCCTCGCCGCCCTTCCCGCCGACAAGCGCAGCGAATTCGAGCGCCGCATTGCGGGCAATCTTCCCGCCGATCTCGGCAAGGCAATCAACACCTTCAAGGAAAAGCTCGTCGCCGAAAAGCCGAAATGGGCAACGCGCAAATCCTCCGAAGAAGCCCTGAACGTCATCAACGCCGTTCTGCCGGAATCGATTGGCGGTTCTGCCGACCTGACCGGCTCGAACAACACCCGTTCGAAGGACCAGAAGGCCGTGACGGCGGAGGATTTCTCCGGCTCCTTCATCCATTACGGCATCCGCGAGCACGGCATGGCCGCTGCCATGAACGGCATCGCGCTCCATAAAGGCTTCATCCCCTATTCGGGCACTTTCCTCGTCTTTACGGATTATTGCCGCCCGGCGATCCGCCTCTCGGCGCTGATGAACCAGCGCGTCATCTATGTCATGACGCATGATTCAATCGGCCTTGGCGAAGACGGCCCGACGCACCAGCCGATCGAGCATCTGGCAAGCCTGCGCGCCATGCCGAACCTCTATGTGTTCCGCCCGGCGGACGCCGTTGAAACGCTGGAATGCTGGCAGCTTGCGCTGGAAGCGAAGGAAACGCCCTCCGTTCTCGCCCTCTCGCGCCAGAACCTGCCGACGGTGCGTCACACACATTCCGAGGAAAATCTCTGCGCCCGCGGCGCCTATGAGCTGTCACCCGCCTCGGCCAAGGCCGAGGTCACGCTGCTCGCCACGGGTTCCGAAGTGGAAATCGCTCTTGCCGCCCAAGCGCTTCTCGAAAAGGACGGCATTCCGGCCCGCGTCGTCTCCATGCCCTGCCTCGAGCTTTTCGAGCAGCAGTCCCGCGACTATCGCGAGGAAATGCTGGGCCGCGACACTGTGCGAATCGCAATCGAGGCCGCAATCGGTTATGGGTGGGATCGTTACATCGGTTCCAACGGAGATTTCATCGGCATGACGGGTTTCGGAGCTTCCGCCCCCGCCGCCGATCTCTACAAGCATTTCAACATCACCCCCGAGGCGGCGGTGGCCGCAGCTAAGGCGCGCCTCTCGGAAAAAAAGTCCTAACCCTACGCTCAGGAGAACAGAGAAATGGCAGTGCGCGTTGCGATTAACGGATTCGGTCGGATCGGGCGCCTTGTGCTCCGTGCCATCGCGGAATCCGGCCGCAAGGATATCGAAGTCGTCGCGATCAACGATCTCGGCTCGGTCGATGCGAACGCCCTTCTCCTGAAGTATGACAGCGTGCACGGCCCCTTCCCCGGCAAGATCAAGACCACCAAGTCCTCGATGGATCTCGGCCGTGGCCCGATCAAGGTTCTCGCCGAACGCGACCCGGCGAAGCTTCCCTGGAAGGAACTCGGCGTTGATATCGCGCTGGAATGCACGGGCCTCTTCACCGCGCGCGACAAGGCTTCCGCCCATCTGACGGCGGGTGCAAAGCGCGTGCTGATCTCGGCCCCGGGCGAGGATGCGGACATCACGGTGGTTTACGGCGTGAACCACAAGGATCTGAAGAAGAGCCACAAGATCGTCTCCAACGCCTCCTGCACCACGAACTGCCTCGCGCCGGTTGCGCAGGTGCTGCACAAGGCCTGCGGCATCGAGCAGGGCTACATGACGACGATCCACGCCTATACGGGCGACCAGAACACGGTGGACACGCTCCACAAGGACCCGCGCCGCGCCCGCGCTGCCGGCGTGTCAATGATCCCGACCTCGACGGGTGCCGCAAAAGCCGTCGGCCTCGTGCTGCCGGAACTCAAGGGCAAGCTCGACGGCACCTCGATCCGCGTGCCGACCCCGAACGTCTCGGTGATCGACCTCGTCTTCACCGCGAAGAAGAAGACCACGGCTGAAGAAGTGAACGCCGCGATCATCGCCGCCGCGAAGGGCCCGCTCAAGGGTGTGCTCGCGACGACGAATGAGCCGAACGTCTCCATCGACTTCAACCACAACCCCGCCTCCTCCACCTTCGATCTGACCCAGACGCAGGTGATCGATGGCCGCCTCGTGCGCGTGCTTTCCTGGTACGACAACGAGTGGGGCTTCTCGAACCGCATGGGCGACACGGCCGTCGCAATGGGCAAGCTTCTCTGATCCGGAGTTGATAACTGTCCATGTCCGGTCACAAGACGCTTGAAGACCTGTTCACCGCCGTCGGCCTTGAAGGCCTTCGTGTTCTCATCCGTGCAGACCTCAACGTCCCCATGCAGGATGGCAAGGTTTCGGACGCGACGCGCATCGAGCGCGTCGCACCGACCCTGAAGGAACTCGCCGCGCGCGGCGCGAAGGTGATCGTGCTGTCGCATTTCGGTCGCCCGAAAGGTGCGCCGGATGAGAAATATTCGCTGAAGCCTGTCGCGGACGCCCTCGGTGCCCATCTCGGTATCGAGACATCCTTCGCCGCCGATTGCATCGGCGAGACAGCAGCAAGGGCCATCGAGGCGATGAAGCCCGGCACCGTGCTGGTGCTCGAAAACACCCGCTTCCATGCGGGCGAAGAAAACAACGATCCGGGCTTTTCCGAAGCTCTCGCCCGGAACGGCAATGTCTATATCAACGATGCCTTCTCCTGCGCACATCGCGCCCATGCCTCCACAGAAGGCATCACGCATTTCCTGCCTTCCTATGCAGGCCGCGCCATGGAGGCGGAACTCTCCGCTCTTGATGCCGCGCTCGGCAATCCTAAGCGCCCTGTCGTCGCCATTGTTGGCGGCGCCAAGGTGTCCACGAAAATCGCCCTTCTCGGCAATCTCGTGAAGAAGGTCGATGCGCTGGTGATTGGCGGCGGCATGGCCAATACCTTCCTTGCCGCACAGGGCAAGAAAGTCGGCAAGTCGCTCTGCGAGCCGGACCTCTTCGATACGGCCCGCCACATCCTCGCCAATGCACGCGCCGCAAAATGCGACATCGTGCTGCCGATAGATGTCGTGATCGCCAGGGAGTTCAAGGCAGGTGCTGAGACACAGACCGTCGCCGTGGACAATGTGCCCGAAGATGCGATAATCCTTGATGTCGGCGCCCAGACGATTGCTCATCTTGGCGAACGCTTTCAGGAAGCAAAGACCATCGTTTGGAACGGGCCGCTCGGCGCTTTCGAAGTCCCGCCTTTCGATCGCGGTACGACGGAAGCGGCCCGCATTGTTGCCGAGCGCAGCAAGCGGGGCGAACTCGTCTCCGTGGCAGGCGGTGGCGACACGGTTGCCGCGCTCAACGAGGCGGGCGCCGCAGATGATTTCACCTATGTTTCCGCCGCTGGCGGAGCCTTCCTGGAATGGATGGAAGGCATTGAACTGCCGGGCGTGGCGGCGCTGAGCCGCAGATAGGCTCACCTGACCCACGAACCGGCCTTACCGTCTATCCAGAGGAAAAGAAAATGACTGAGACGCTTGAATCGATTGCGCAGGCCATGGTGGCTCCGGGCAAGGGCATTCTGGCAGCGGACGAAAGCTCGGGCACGATCAAGAAGCGCTTCGACGCGATCAACGTCCCTTCGACGGAAGAAAATCGCCGCGACTATCGTGAGCTTCTTTTCCGCACGACCGAGGCGATGGAGAACTACATCTCCGGCGTGATCCTCTACGACGAGACGATCCGCCAGAAGGCGAAGGACGGCACGCCGCTTGTCGATCTTATCAAGAAGGCCGGCTCGATCCCCGGCATCAAGGTGGATGCAGGCGCAAAGCCCATGG
>NZ_JBATWS010000086.1:0-4159 GCF_049672805.1 Parvibaculum sp. | reverse complement strand
CCCGCACGATGCCGACCATGCGCTTTTCATCGACCGAGTGATAGAAGAAGCCGAGGTCGCCTTTCTTCATCGCCTTCATATTGTTGTTCGCCTGGTAATTGCGAACACCATTCCATGGCTCACCCTTCGCGCCCTTTTTCTTCTGGTCTTCCCACGACCAGGTGGAAGGTTCCGATTTGAAAAGCCAGTAAGCCATTTCGTACATCACTCCTTCGGGCCGAGCAGCCATTTCCACGGGCGGATTTCAGTGTGTGCGAAAAGGCCCGCCTTGTTGTAGGGATCATCCGCAAGCAGATTTTCTGCCGTGGCGCGGTCTGCCACATCAATCACCAGCAGGGAGCCGTTCATCACGCTCTGGTCGTCATTGGTGAAAGGTCCGCCAATCTTCACGCATCCCGCTTCGCCCCAATATTTCAGGTGAGCGTCACGATTGGCGAGGCGCAGCTCGAGGGCATTCGGCTTGTCGGTGCAGATGAGGCAGAAAAGCATGGCGGGAAATCCGTTCTCTTGATCAGGCTTCGGCCCGGAAGGGGCGGGCGAGCAGGGAGGCAATCGCCTCATCAACATTGAGGCGGGAGGTGACGATATCGGCCACCGCTTCGGCAATAGGCATTTCTATATCGTATTTGCGGGCAAGCGCCACGACGGCGGTCGCGGAATGTACGCCTTCGCTCACCGAATTGCGTTCTCCCATGATCTCGGCAAGCGACCTGCCTTGTCCGAGTGCGAGGCCGAGCGACATGTTGCGCGACTGCGGCGAGTTGCAGGTGAGGACGAGATCACCAAGGCCCGAAAGGCCGGCGAGTGTTTCCATGCGCGCACCGAGCGCAAGACCGAGCCGCGTCAGTTCCGCAAAGCCGCGCGTGGTGAGGGCCGCGCGCGCGGAAGCGCCGAACTGTTTTCCCTCGACGATGCCACAGGCAATGGCGAGCACATTCTTTACCGCGCCGCCAACTTCCGCACCGATGAGGTCGGAAGAATAATAGGGGCGGAAGGCGGGCAAGCCGATCGCATGGGCAAGGGCTTCCGCGACCGTTTCATCTTCGCAGGCAAGTGTCACGGCAGTTGGCAGTCCGCGCGCGACTTCCGCGGCAAAGCTCGGGCCGGAGAGAACGGCGGGCAGGGCATCGGGCATGGCTTCTGCCAGCACTTCGGTCAGCAGCGCATTCGTTCCCTGTTCCACACCCTTGGCGCAAAGCACGACGGGCGTTCCCCTTGCGACATGGGGCGCGAGCTGCGCAAGCGTTGCGCGCAGATGCTGGGCAGGCGTCACCATCAGGATTGCATCGGCAGAGGCAGCGGCGGCGAGATCGGATGTCGCGCGAATCTCCGGCGACAGGGCGATGCCGGGCAGGAAGGTGCTGTTCTCGTGCGCGATGTTGATGCTTTCCACCACGTCCGCCTCGCGCGCCCAGAGCGTGACCTTGCGGCCCGCTTTTGCGGCAACTTGTGCGAGCGCCGTGCCCCAGGCGCCGGCCCCCACCACCGAAATCGTTTCATATGTCGCGCTCAACGGGGCTCCTCACTCGGCTCGGAAAAATGCTGCAACTGCTAACGATTGAACGATTCGTTGAATATTTACTCGATCGCACTAAAATTATCTCTATGGCTACACAAGACGATACGCATCAGAAAATCATCGCAGCCGCAAAACGGCGCTTCACCCGTTACGGTTACACCAAGACCACCATGGCGGAGCTTGCGGTCGATTGCGACATGTCGCCGGGCAATCTTTACCGCTATTTCGCAGGAAAGCTCGATATTGCGGAGGAAATCTGCCGTCAGGCCTCGATGCAGACGTCAGAGGATCTCGCCCGTGTGCTCACACAGCCGGGCCGTACCGCTGCCGAGCGGCTGCATGATTTCCTCTTCATGGATTTGCGGGAAACCTTCCACAAGCTGGAGCAGGACCCGAAAATCGTGGAAATGGCGCAGATCGTCACCGCCGAGCGGCCTGAATTCCATAATGAAGGGCTGAAGCGCGAGCGCGAGGTGCTGGTGAGCATCATTGAGCTTGGCAACATGTCTGGCGAGTTCAATGTGCTCGACCCGGAATTCGCCAGCGAGATGATTCAGGCGGCAACGCTGAAATTCTCCTCTCCGCAGCTTTTCACGCGACTGACCCTGCCCAAGCTCGAGCGCGAGCTTGAAGGCGTCTATCAGATCATCGTCGCCGGCCTGCGCGCGGGCTGTGCCTGCATGGACCCTGAAAAGCAGCCCCAGGCCGCCGAGGCCTGAGCGATTGGCGGCGGTTCCGGTTCAGGTCGGGTGCGACGGGAACCGCGCTCAAATTCACTTTCAGCGCCTTCAATACGCCAAACAGCGTGGACAATTTGGGATCGCCTGCCGGGCTGAATGCCTTGTAGAGCGCTTCTCTCGTCACGCCTGCTTTGCGGGTGACCTGTGACGCGCCCCTGACGCGCGCGATGATGCCGGGCGCGGAATTAGGGTGCCCAGCCTCGAATCATTCCGGAGTTCTCCACAGGCTTTTGTTTTTGCCGCGATGCACTATCTATCCGGCAAGAGCGGCTGATCGCGCAACTCACTGATTTTACCTATGTTTACAGTGCAATCACAGTGTTATGTGTTGCATTGCAGCAACATAAATCGTGAACGTTGAACATTTTTTGTTTTGTTCATTGTTTTGCCGCAAAGGATGTCTAAATCAAGCTCGTCAGCGGGACGACCCGGAAAGCAGCCCGCTGAAAACATGCAGGAGACACATCATGATCCGTTTGAATTCCCGTCTGACCAACCGCGTCGTCACCATCGCGCTCGCAGGCTATTCGCTGGCCTTTCTCGCGCAGGTCGTTTCCCAGTACGCGGCGTAAAGCCGGGCGGCAACGCCCGGCATACGGCCCCGGCTTTATAAAGCCGTGCCTCTCAACGCCGCCTTTTGAGAAGGAAGATCGAGATGACGCTGAACCCGAAGAAAGCCGCTCTCGTGGAGCGCGTCACCGCCAAAGCCGTTGCCGCACTGCTCGGAGCCTATGCCCTGGGACTTGTGATCTACACGTTCGCTCTGCTCACGCAGAGTTCCGCTGTTAACCCCTTTATCGTCTGATCGACGATCTGACCGTTGGATTCATGACTTCCCCGTCCGGACTCCCATCCCTCCCCTCAGGAGTCCGGGACCCGACGCCCTCCTCACGCAAGAGGGCTGCTTGACCCCGCCGCTTCCCCCGCGGCGGGGTTCTTTTTTGAGCAGGAAACGCGCAGCGTCAGGCGATGCGGAGGTGCTGTTTTGCAAAGCGGGCGATGTGGTCAATCGCCTCGCGGCCTTCGGGCAGCATGTCGGCGTTGAGCTGCCAGACATGCCAGACCTTCGGCCAGACCTCGAGCACGGTTTCGGTGCCCGCCGCCTTCAGCGAGGCGGCCATGCGGGTTGAATCGTCCCGCAGCATTTCTGTCTCGCCCACCTGAAAAAATACGGGTGGGAAGCCGCTCACATCGCCAAAAAGCGGTGAGAGGAAGGGATTGCGGTCATCGTCATCGCCGTAATAGGCAGGCTTCAGACTGTCGAACATCTCCGAGACGAAAAGCGAATCAGCTTCCGCATTTTCATGGCGCGAGGCGCCGCTGCCCGTCATGTCCGTTGCAGGCGAAAGGCAGACCAGTGCCGCGGGAAGGGGCACGCCCTCTGCCTTGAGGCGGAGGGCGAGCGCAAGCGTCAGATTTCCGCCCGCCGAATCACCGCCGACAATGATGGAGGAAGGGGCAATGCCCTTCTCAAGCAGGCCGCGATAGGCGGCGACGCAATCATCAAGCCCGGCGGGAAAGCGATGTTCGGGCGCAAGGCGGTAATCGACCGAATAGACCGGCACACCGACCTGCCTTGCAAGGCGCGAGGTGAGCGGGCGATGCGTGCGGGGCGAACCTGCAACGAAGCCGCCGCCATGAATATAGAAGAAGGCGCGGCTCTCATCCGTGCCCGGTGCCGTCAGCTTTTCTGTGAGCACGCCGCCAAGGGTGATGTCTTCGACTTTAATGTCGGCGGGCAGGCGCGCATTGCGGGCTTCCATCTGCTGCATCAGCGGACGCAGCAGATTCACATCCGGGTTCTTGCGGAAGCGGCGCTTCACCTGCCAGCGCAGCAGAAGATTGAGGAGGGAAAGCTGAAGGCTCATTTGCGTCTGCGTCCTTATTCTATGCCTTGACG
>NZ_JBATWS010000085.1:0-4290 GCF_049672805.1 Parvibaculum sp. | reverse complement strand
ACTCTACCTGCAGGCGTCGCGGCAGGCGGAGGTCATACTCCGTTTCGAGAAGATAGGAGACACCGCCCTTGCCGGACTGGCTGTTCACGCGAATGATCGACTCATAGGTGCGGCCCAGATCCTTCGGATCAACCGGCAGATAGGGCACTTCCCAGATATCGCCCGGCTTGTAGGCGGCAAAGCCCTTCTTGATCGCATCCTGATGCGAACCGGAAAACGCCGTGAAAACCAGATCACCCACATAGGGATGGCGCGGATGGATCGGCAGTTGCGTGCAATATTCAGCCGTGCGCGCGATCTCGTTGATCTGCGAGAAGTCGAGGCCGGGATGGATGCCCTGGCTATAGAGATTGAGCGCCAGCGTCACGAGATCGACATTGCCCGTGCGCTCGCCATTGCCGAAGAGACAGCCTTCCACGCGGTCCGCACCCGCCATTACCGCCAGTTCGGCAGCGGCCACCGCCGTGCCACGGTCATTATGCGGGTGAACGGAGAGAATGATGCCGTCGCGCCGCTCGAGATTGCGGTGCATCCATTCCACCTGATCGGCATAGACATTCGGCGTCGCCATTTCCACGGTGGCAGGCAGGTTGATGACGACCTTCCGCTCAGGCCCGGCATCCCAGACCTGCGTGACCGCATCGACCACTTCCTTGGCGAAGTCGAGTTCCGTGCCCGAAAAGACTTCGGGGCTGTACTGGAAGGTCCAGTTCGTCTCCGGCATCGTTTCCGCAATCTCGCGGATCAGGTGCGCGCTTTCCGTGGCAATCGCCTTCACGCCCTGCTTGCCCTGTCCAAACACGACTTCGCGGAAATTCGGCGCGGTCGCGTTATAGACATGGACAATGGCGTTCTTCGCGCCGCGCAGGCTTTCCATCGTGCGGGTGATGAGTTCGGGCCGCGCCTGTGTCAGCACTTCGATCTTCACATCATCCGGTGTATGGCCGCCTTCGATGAGTTCGCGGATGAAGTTGAAATCAGTGTCCGAGGCCGAAGGGAAGCCCGCTTCAATTTCCTTGAAGCCGATCTTCACCAGCATCTGGAACATGCGCAGTTTCCGCTCCGCATTCATCGGCTCGAAAAGCGCCTGATTGCCGTCGCGAAGGTCGGTGCTCATCCAGATCGGCGGCTTGGTAATGGTGCGGTTCGGCCATTGCCGGTCGTTCAGTTGCACCGGCGGGAAGGGCCGATATTTGACGGAAGGATCTTTCAACATGGACGTGATCTCGCAATTTCGCGGGGGTCGGCCCGCACGGCAGCCTTACGGCGCTGACACGGGCGCAAGAATTAGTCGGAAAATGTCGGAAAGGGGAATGTTTTCTGCGCTCAGGCGCAGAGAAGCGCGCCCCGAAGGAGCGCGAGGTCAAGGCCGAGGCCGGAAGCGATGTAACGGTTCCATTCCATACTTGGTAAAATAGGAGCGCGGACCTCGCCCGTCAAGGCGCAGAAATCCGCGAAAAACCGCAGTATTACTGACCTATTCGAGATACAGGCGAATGGTGGCGGCCATTTCTTCCGGCGTTGTCATCGGGCGGAAGAGCTTCAGATATTCCCCGTCCGGCCCCATCAGAAAAACGATGGAAGAATGATCCATCGTGTAATCGGCAGAGGAGGTTTCGTCCTCCACCTTGCGATAATAGACATGCCAGCCCTTTGCCGCCGCCGCGATCTGTTCTGCCGTACCCGTCAGGCCGACAAGGCGGGGATGGAAGAGCTTCACGTAGCGTGCAAGCACTTCCGGCGTGTCGCGCTCGGGATCGATGGTGATGAGAACAGGCGTCACTTTCGCGCCGTCCTCGCCCAGAAGGTTCAGTGCCGCCGACATGGCGCCAAGTTCGGTCGGGCAGACATCCGGGCAGAAGGTGAAGCCGAAATAGAGCAGCATGTAGCGGCCTCGGAAATCCGCTTCGGTAACGGCCTTTCCTTCATGGGTGACAAGGCTGAAAGGCCCGCCAACGCTGGCCGCAGCAGGTGAACTGCCACCCGGATTGCGGCTTTCCGTGCTGTCGATCACCAGTTCGGAAAGCAGCACGCCCACCACGATCGCCACGATGATGCCCAGCACAAGAGCGATCTTGCCGTTCCGCGTCATGCTTTCTCTCCCTTGAGTCCGATGTTTCGGGGCTTTTGTAGCAGCTTGCCTGCTTCCCGCCATTCTTTGCGGAGGTTAAAGGAATACCTGCCCGGCGCGATCGTTTATAATGGCCCACACGGAACCGGGCGGGGCATCGGTTCACCTTCTGTCTATCGTCAAATGAGCGTTGAGACCAATGTTTGGGCATTCGAGATTCCATCCCGGCGGCAAAATGACACGCTGCCGCCGCGCGCTGGCGGCGGGGGCATGTCTCGCCCTTTCACTTTGCCTTGCAGCGCCCGTGGTGGCGATGCAGCCGGGCGGGCCGAGCAACTACATCATCGACAATGAAACGGTTCACGCCGCGCGCACGGGAAATGACGAGGCGCTGAAGGCAGCCCTCATCAAGGGCGTATCGCCCAATGACTCCGGCCGCGACCGCATTCCCATGCTCGTCCTCGCTGCCGGAAACGGTCATCTTTCAACGGTGAAGCTCCTGCTCGAATATGGCGCGGACCCGAACCGCCGCGCGCCGGACGGCTCGACGCCGCTCAGCGTTGTGTCGATCCTCGGAAGGGCCGATATAGCGGATGTCCTGCTCACGGCAGGTGCAGACCCGAACAGGTCGGGCGCCAATCGCGACCTGCCGCTTCTGATTGCCACCCGCGCGCGCCATGTCGCCCTTGTGGAAACGCTGATCCGGCATGGCGTGGACGTGCATGAAACCGATATGACGGGCCGTTCCGCGCTCGATCTTGCGGAGGAAAACCATTTCCGCGAAATCGCCGACATGCTGCGTGCCGCCGGAACCTATTGACAAGGCTTCTTGCTCAGATGCCGGGAAACCCTATCTATTGAGGATATGTATCCTGAACCCGGGTAGTAATGACTGATCGTAAAGGACGGGCCGGTCGTGCGGTCGATGCCGAACCGGAAGACAGCGAGGCAGAACCCATGGCCGGAAAGCCGTGGCACCATCTGCCGGACGGGACATTCCGCAACCCCAAGGGGTGCCCGAGCCGTGGTCAGGGGCGGATGCGCCATGCCGGGCCTTTCTTCCTCGAAATGCTCAAGATGGGTACCCGCAAGGTCGAGATACCGGAAGGCCATGTCGTACCGCGTGCCCAGGCCGTGCGCGATCTCGCGGCCCATACGGAGAAGGGCGAGGATTTTCTCACCTGGCTCGGCCATGCCTCCTTTCTCATTCGGATTGGCGGCCTCACCGTTCTGACGGATCCCTATCTCACCACCTATGCCGGGCCGGCAGGCCTCGGGCCGCGCCGCTTCGTGAAGTCGGGCGTACCGATTTCCGCCCTGCCCCGAATCGATGTTCTCGCCATCAGCCACAATCACTACGACCATCTGGATGAGCGCGCGCTGGCGCGGCTGCCGGGCAAGTCGCATATGACGGTGGTGGTGCCGCTTCGGCTTGGCAGCTTCTTCCGCGAGCGCGGCTTTCCCAATGTGATCGAACTCGACTGGCATGAGCGTCATGAGGTGCGCGGTGTCTCGATCACCGCGCTGCCGGTGGTCCACTGGTCACGCCGCACCGGCTTTGATACCAACCGCACGCTCTGGGCAGGCTTTGCCGTGAAAAGCGAAAGCCATCACCTCTTCTTTGGCGGCGATTCCGGCTATGGCCCGATCTTTCGCGAGATCGGCGAGGCCTATGGTCCCTTCGACACGGCGCTGCTCGGCATCGGCGCCTATGAGCCGCGCGTGATGATGAAGGCCTCCCATGCAACGCCGGAAGAAGCGGTGCAGATGGGGCTCGACCTCAAGGCGCGCCGTGTGGTCGGCATGCATTGGGGCACAGTGCTTCTCACCATTGAGCCGCCTTTCGAACCGCCGGAACGCTTCCTCAAGGCGGCGGATGAAATGGGCTACCGCCCCGAGGACTGCTGGATCATGCGGATCGGCGAGACGCGCCCGCTCGCGACAGGCTGGCCCTCCAACGCCTGATGCTTGTGGCTTCACATGACGCATCGCCCGCGAGGCACTAGACTGCCACCCGAAAACCGGTATGGGCGCGGAGATATCCATGCACACGATTGATGACCGCTTCGCCATGCGCTGGCTGAAACGAAACTTCCTTGCAGGCCGCATCATGCCGAGCGATCCGAGCGGGCGGGTGCGGCTTCAGACGCTCGTCATCCTGCGCTGGCTTGCGATTGCGGGGCAGCTTGCGGCGGTGCTGATTGTGCATTTCGCCCTCG
>NZ_JBATWS010000084.1:0-3791 GCF_049672805.1 Parvibaculum sp. | reverse complement strand
GCGTGGTGCAGTTCGCAACCTGCATATTGTCTTCAGCGCAGAGCTGCAGATAACGCTCGAGGCGGGCAGAGGAATGTTCTGGCCCCTGACCTTCATAGCCATGCGGGAGCAGCATCACGAGGCCCGACATGCGTAGCCATTTGCGCTCGCCAGACGAGATGAACTGGTCGATCACCACCTGCGCGCCATTGGCGAAGTCACCGAACTGAGCTTCCCAAAGCGTCAACGCATTTGGTTCGGCAAGGCTGTAGCCATATTCGAAGCCGAGCACCGCCGCTTCCGAGAGCATGGAGTTGATGACCTCATACTCCGCCTGCGTCTCCGAGATATTGTTCAGCGGCACATAACGTTCTTCCGTGAGCTGATCGTTGAGCACGGAGTGACGCTGCACGAAGGTGCCGCGCTCGGAATCCTGACCCGAGAGGCGGACCTTGTAGCCCTCTTCAACCAGCGAGCCAAAAGCAAGCGCCTCCGCTGTTGACCAGTCAATATTCTCGCCGGACTCGATCGCCTTGCGCCGGTTTTCGATGAAGCGCTGAACCGTCTTGTGAACATTGAAGCCTTCGGGCACTTCGGTGATCTTGCGGCCGATCTCCTTCAGCTTCTCGATCTCGACAGCCGTTTCGCCGCGGCGCGCCTCGCCCTCGGCGCGGCCAAGTCCCGCCCAGCGCCCGTCAAGCCAGTCGGCCTTGTTCGGACGGAAGGTGCTCGCCGCCTCGAACTCTTCCTCAAGCAGCGCGCGGAATGCGGCAATGCGCTCTTCCACTTCTTCCGCGGTGATGAGGCCCGCTTCCACAAGACGTGACGTGTAGATCTGCAGCGTCGTCGGATGATCCTTGATCTTCTCGTACATGAGCGGCTGCGTCATGCTCGGATCATCGCCTTCGTTATGGCCGAAGCGGCGATAGCAGAACATGTCAATCACGACCGGACGGTTGAAGCGCTGACGGAACTCCGTCGCAATCTTCGCCGCATGAACAACCGCTTCCGGGTCGTCGCCATTCACATGGAAGATCGGCGCCTGCACCATCTTCGCCACATCGGAGGGATAGGGCGAGGAGCGGCTATGGATCGGGCTCGTGGTGAAGCCGATCTGGTTGTTGATGATGAAATGAATCGAGCCGCCCGTGCGGTGCCCCTTCAGATCGGACAGGCCGAGACATTCGGCCACGATGCCCTGACCCGCAAAGGCAGCATCGCCGTGAATGAGCAGCGGAATGACACTCTTGCGCTGGCGGTCCTTGTGCTGGTCCTGCTTCGCGCGCGCCTTGCCCAGCACCACCGGGTCAACGATCTCGAGGTGAGACGGGTTCGCGGTCAGCGACAGGTGAACCTTGTTGCCATCGAACTCGCGATCCGATGACGCGCCGAGGTGATATTTCACGTCGCCCGAACCATCCACATCTTCCGGCGTGGAAGAACCACCCTTGAATTCGTGGAAGACCGCGCGGAACGGCTTCGACATCACATTGGTGAGCACGTTGAGGCGGCCGCGATGCGCCATGCCGAGCACGATTTCCTTCGCACCCAGCGCGCCACCGCGCTTGATGATCTGCTCAAGCGCCGGAATGATCGCTTCCGCGCCATCAAGGCCGAACCGCTTGGTGCCAACATATTTGACACCGCAGAACTTCTCGAAGCCTTCCGCCTGGATAAGCTTGTCGAGAATGGCCGAGCGGCCCATGTCGGTGAAGGCAATTTCCTTGTCCGGCCCTTCAATGCGTTCCTGAATCCAGGCCTTCTCTTCCGGGTCGCCGATATGCATGAACTCGACAGCAAGCGTGCCGCAATAGGTACGCCGCAGAATGTCGAGCATCTCACGCACGGTCGCCGTTTCGAGGCCGAGCACATTGTCGATGAAGATCGGCCGGTCGAGATCGTTCGGCCCGAAGCCATAGCTTTCAGGCTGAAGCTCCGGGTGCTGCGACTTCGGACGCAGACGCAGCGGATCGATATCTGCATCGAGGTGGCCGCGAATACGGTAGGCGCGAATCATCATCAGCGCGCGGACGGAATCGAGCGTCGCCGCGCGGATTTCTTCCTGTGTGGCACCGGGTGAGCGCTGTTCGATGCGGCTTCTGACCTTCGCCTCATTCGGCATGTCAGCGCCCCAGTTTCCGTCGAGCGCGGCAACAAGCTCGCCGCTCTCCTGCGGCGGCCAGTCGGAACGCCGCCAGGACGCGCCCTGCACGGCCTTGCGCACGGCCTCGCCGTCATCGCCCAGTTCGTCGAAGAAAGTCCGCCATTCCGGCCCGACCGACTGAGGGTCTTCCTGATAGCGCGCCTGAAGCTCTTCCACGAAGGCCGCGTTGGCGCCATAGAGGAAGGATGTCCGCTCAAGGCGGTCATTCGCACCGTCATTGCTCATCGGGTCGGATCCATTGAACTTGGGGGCGGGCGGAGCCGCTTCCGGAAGAACTGTATCGTCGGAAAGGAAGTCGTTGGGCGTCACCTGCCCGCCCGTCGCCTTGTAGATGGCGTCGAGCGTCTGCCATTCGGGGCGCCTCTGGCCGTTCATGCAGCGGGTGACGGTGGAAACGGACACGCCAAGCTGCTCTGCAAAGGCACTTGCCGTTAAATTATTCGATTCGAGCCAGTCAGCGAGTTTCATGGCAACCATATTGCCACATGGGCAAGTGAGGGTCAAACGAGGTTTGCCTTGAGGGCACAGACCGGAATTGCTCCAACCTGAACCGCAAACCCTTTGGAATTGCTAGATAATATAGGAAGCAGTTTCAGGGTTAACAGACCCGGAGTGGTATGTTGGCGCTGAAACGGCCCCTTTTCGCGGTCAATCACCCCCGGAATCAAACAGGGCTCCCGGATTATCCGGAAGCCCTGTGAAATTTGGATGAAAGACCGGCGAAAAATCGGTCCTTCCGATGGCCTCAGCCCTTGAGCACCTCGACCAGCGTGGTGCCGAGGGCGGAAGGCGAGTTGGCGACGGTGATGCCGGCCGAGCGCATGGCTTCCATCTTGTCGCCCGCACCGCCCTTGCCGCCCGCGATGATCGCGCCGGCATGACCCATTCGGCGGCCCGGGGGGGCCGTAACGCCGGCAATGAAGCCCACAACCGGCTTCTTCACCTTGGACGCCTTCAGGAACTCAGCCGCCTCTTCTTCGGCAGAACCGCCGATTTCACCGATCATGATGATCGAATGGGTATCGGGGTCGCCAAGGAACATCTCGAGGCAGTCGATGAAGTTGGTGCCATTGACCGGGTCGCCACCAATGCCGATGCAGGTGGACTGGCCAAGGCCCGCCGCCGTGGTCTGGGCAACCGCTTCATAGGTGAGCGTGCCCGAGCGCGACACGATGCCGACAGAGCCCGGCTTGTGGATATGGCCCGGCATGATGCCGATCTTGCACTGGCCCGGCGTGATGACGCCCGGGCAGTTCGGACCGACAAGGCGCGTCCTGGAGCCGGACAGCGCGCGCTTCACCTTCACCATATCGAGCACCGGAATGCCCTCGGTGATGCAGACGGCAAGCTCGATGCCCGCATCAATCGCTTCAAGGATCGCGTCAGCTGCAAAGGGCGGCGGCACATAGATGGCGGACGCCGTAGCGCCCGTCTTTTCGACGGCTTCTGCCACCGTGTCGAAAACCGGCAGGTCGAGATGCTTCGTGCCGCCCTTGCCGGGGCTCACGCCACCAACCATTTTCGTGCCATAGGCAATCGCCTGTTCCGAATGGAACGTACCCTGATTACCCGTGAAGCCCTGGCAGATGACCTTGGTGTTCTTGTCAACGAGAACGGACATTATGCGGCCTCCTTCACGGCCTTGACG
>NZ_JBATWS010000083.1:0-6897 GCF_049672805.1 Parvibaculum sp. | reverse complement strand
GTCTTTGAGCGGCTGGATGAACTGGAAGCAGCCTATCCGGACAAGGCCATCGTCGTGACCGAAGTGGGCTGGCCAAGCCGTGGCAAGGTCATTCCGCGCCGCCCCTATCCCGGCATGCCCGAAGCTGACCGCCGCACCGAGGCCGTGCCCTCGCTCGTCAATCAGGCAACCTTCATGCGCGAGTTTCTCAACCGCGCGAAAGCGGAAGACCTCACCTATTATGTGATGGAAGCCTTTGACCAGCCGTGGAAGGCATCGGAAGAAGGCGCGGCGGGTGCCTTCTGGGGCATCTACAACGCCGACCGGCAGCCGAAATTCCCCATGGCGGGCAGCATTTCCGAGGCACCGGAATGGCGCTTCTGGGCATCGCTCGCGGCGGGCCTCGCGCTTGTTCCGGCCATGCTTTTCATGCTGCGCCAGCATCATGTGCGGCCGGCCGGCGTCGTCATCTTCGCGGTGCTGACGCAAATTGCCGGCTCTGCCATTGCCTGGGCCGGGCTTTCCGTGACAGGGCTTTACTTTACCTGGGTGGGCGCGACCGTCTGGAGTTTCCTGTTCTTCGCGCAGGGGCTTCTCCTGATCGTGCTTCTCGCGGAAGCCATCGAGTTTGTGGAAGTCATCTGGACGCGGCGCGGCGCACGGCATTTCGAGCCGTTTGATGAAAACGTGGCCATGCCGACAAAGAAAGTGTCGATCCATGTGCCGATCCACAATGAACCGCCGGAGATGGTGAAGGAGACGCTCACCGCGCTCTCGAAGCTCGATTACGAAAACTTCGAAGTTCTCATTCTCGACAACAACACGACCGATCCGCTGATCTGGGAGCCGGTGCGGGATTATTGCGCGCAGCTTGGACCGAAGTTCCGTTTCTTCCATCTGGAGAACTGGCCGGGCTTCAAGGCAGGCGCGCTCAATTTCGGCCTTGAAAGAACGGCGGAGGACGCGGAAATCATCGCCGTCATCGACAGCGACTATCAGGTTCAGCCGAACTGGCTGCGCACCCTCATTCCCTATTTCGACAAGCATGATGTCGGCTTCGTGCAGGCGCCGCAGGATTATCGCGACCGCCACGAAAGCACATTCAAGAATATGGCTTACTGGGAATATGCCGGTTTCTTCCATATCGGCATGGTGCAGCGAAACAATTTCAACGCCGTCATCCAGCACGGCACCATGACGATGGTGCGCAAGAGCGCGCTTGAGCGCGTGGGTGGTTGGGCGGAATGGTGCATCTGCGAGGATGCCGAACTTGGTATCAAGCTCTATCGCGCGGGTTATGACAGCGTCTATGTGAACCACTCTTTCGGGCGCGGCCTCACACCTGACACGCTGGCGGGCTATATCAGCCAGCGTTTCCGCTGGGCCTATGGCGCGGTGCAGATCGTGAAGCATCACTGGGACGCGCTCGCCCCCTGGGCCAGTTCCAAGAGCGGGCTTTCCGGCGCACAACGCTATTACTTCCTTGCCGGATGGCTGCCCTGGTTTGCTGACGGTCTCGCACTTTTGTTCACCGCGGCCAGCATCGGCCTTTCAGCCTGGGCACTTTATCAGCCGCATATGGTGTCGCTGCCGGTTGCTGCCTTCCTGATCCCGACCATTGGCAGCTTCGCCTTCAAGTTCGTGCGCTCGCTATGGCTTTATGCCGTGCGCGTGAAGGATTGCAGCTTCATCGAAAGCCTCGGGGCTGGCGTGGCAGCACTCGGCCTTACCCATACGGTGGCGAAGGCCATGCTCAATGGTATGATCACCACCAGCAAACCCTTCATCCGCACACCGAAATGCGAGGACAAGCCGCCGCTTGCCGCCGCCTTCATTCAGGTGCGGGAAGAGGCGATCATGCTGGCGCTTCTCTGGGGCCTCACCGCAGGCTTCCTGATGAGTCCGCATTTCGCAGACAGCCATTCGCGGCTCTGGGTTGGCGTGCTTCTCGTGCAGTCCGTGCCCTATGCCTCGGCCGTGCTGCTCTCGCTCATCAACGTCATGCCCTCGGTCTTCCGCCGCAACCGAAAGTCCGAGCCGGCGGGTACGCTTTCTCCAGCGGAATAAGGCCACTCCACTCCGCGCATAAAAAATCCCCGGCGCTTTCCAGTGCCGGGGATTTCTTTTTGCGCTATGCGGTAGCCGGTTCAGCCCGGGCCGCCGCCATCGATGTTGATTTTCTGGCCGTTCGCATAAGGGTTCGCGTCGGACACGAGATAGACGACTGCTGCCGCCACTTCCTCCGGCTCGCAGACATGGCCGAAAGGCATGGTCTCGTCGAGTTCGTGAATATCCATGCCCTTCTTGCCCGCGCGGGCAGCGGCGAGACGCGAGCCCATATCGGTGGCGGTGAGGCCGGGCGCCACGATGTTGGTGCGAATGCCGTATTTCCGCTCTTCCTTTGCGAGCGTCAGCGCGAGTGCTTCTGCCGCTGCCTTGCCCATATTGTAAGGCCCGCCATTCGCCGACATGGACAGCGTTGCCACGGATGAAATGATGATGATGTCGCCCCGCTTCTCCTTGCGCATATGCGGGAGAACGAGCTTCGACATGAAATGCGGCGCCATGGCGTGAACACGCAGCACCCGCTCCAGCTCCTGCGGGTCGGTATCGGCAACAGACTGCCCGCGCGAGGCGATGCCCGCATTATTGACGAGAATACCGATGGAGCCGAAATCCTTCAGCACATCGGCGACCATGAGCTGGTCTTCCTCGAAATTTTCGACCGATGCCGAATAGGCCTTCGCCTTGCGGCCAAGCTTTTCAATCGCGGCAACGGTTTCCTGTGCGGCCTCCTCATCGCGGCGATAATTGACCGCGACATCGGCGCCTGCTTCCGCGAGCGACAATGCGATGGCGCGGCCGATACCCCGGCTGCCGCCGGTCACAAGCGCAACACGCCCTTCCAGTGAAATCTTCATTGGCATTTCTCCCTGTTTCTTTGTGTCGCAAGCATAAAGAAGCCGCCCGGGATTTCCATGCCCGGGCGGCTTTTCTCATCTTTACGGCGCTGACGTTGCGGCAAATAGCCGTTCGTGTCAGGCGATATCCTTCGAGTACTTCTTCATGTCCTCGCGGAGTTCCGTTTTCAGGATCTTGCCATTCGCATTGCGCGGCAGCGGCTCGTTGCGAAGCTCGATCTTGACCGGCACCTTGAAGGCAGCGAGCAGCTTGCCGACATGGGCGCGCAGCTCTTCTTCCGTCACCTGCTTGCCCGGTGCGACCTGCACCACAGCACCGACTTCTTCGCCCAGCACCTTATGCGGAATAGCGACAACGGCTGCGTCCATCACGGCGGGATGCGCATAAAGCGCGTCTTCCACCTCAACGCAGTAGATGTTTTCGCCGCCACGGATCAGCATGTCCTTGGCGCGGTCGAGGATGTAAACGAAGCCTTCCTCATCCATCCGCACAAGGTCGCCGGAGTGGAACCAGCCACCTTCGGTAATGGCCTGAGCGGTTGCTTCCGGCTTGTTCCAGTAGCCCTTCACCACGTTTGGTCCGCGAATCCAGAGTTCGCCGACCTGACCGCGCGGCAGTTCATTGCCCTTGTCATCCACCACCTTGAGGTCAACGACCGGCACGGGCACGCCAGCGCTATCGGGCTTTGCCACATAGTCTTCAGCAAGGTTCAGTGTGGTGATGGCGGAGGTTTCCGTCAGGCCATAACCATTCGAAGGCTGGACCTTCGGGAACTGCTGGCGAATACGGGCAACAAGATCAGGCGCGGAAGGTGCGCCGCCATAGCCGATGGACTCAACGCTCGACGTATCGCGTATCGCGAAGTCGGGCGATTCCAGCACCTGCCAGACCATTGCCGGCACACCGCCGAAGGTCGTCACGCGCTCGCGTTCGATCAGTTCGAGTGCCTGTTCAGGGTTCCAGCGATGAATGATGACGAGCCTGCCGCCGCCCGCATAGGTGCCAACGAGGATCGAGTGGCAGCCTGTGGCGTGGAAAAGCGGCACCGAGAGAAGCGTCACACGCTGCGGCGCATTGGGGTCGGGCGCGGGCGGCATTTCGCCCCGGCGCATGAAGGCGCGTGCATTGCTGATCATCGCGTTCATCAGATTGGTGCAGATGTTGCGATGTGTGCCGAGCGCGCCCTTCGGCTTTCCGGTTGTGCCGGAAGTGTAGAAGATCGTCGCATCATCATCCGGCTCGAGGCCCGGATCGGGCAGCGGGTCGGCGGAGAGCTTGGCGTAATCCGCAGTCCTGCCGATCAGCGATTCAAGGGCGATGGCGGTGCCGAGTTCTGCTTCCGGCGTGCGCACGGCGAGCAGGCCGTCAAGCGCCAGCGCATCAAGATGCGGACGCAGGCGCTCAAGGCGCTCATGGTCAAGGATGACCACGCGGGAGCCTGAGTCCGAGATGCCGTATTCAAGCTCCGGCCCCGTGCCCCATGCGTTGAGCGGCACGATGATGCCGCCAATGGCCGCGATTGCCCAGAAGGCGACCGACCATTCGGGGAAGTTGCGCATGATGATGGCGACGCGGTCGCCCTTCTTCACGCCGTATTTTTCCTTAAGCACCCGGCCCAGCGCGCTTGCGGCGCGGTAATGATTTTCGAAGGAGACGCGCTCGTCCTGATAGACGAGGAAATCCCTGTCGCCAAAGGCGCGGCCCGCATCGAAGATCGCGCGGAGCGAGGGCGGTGTGCCCTTATAGGTGCGGATCGGAACGCCACGGATATTGACGGTTTCCATTTCGAAAGGTGTACCCGGCGAGGTGAGGAAGGCATGGGCTTCCTCGATCGTCATGGCGGGCCATTTGCTGGCGTTCTCGGCCATTCTTGTCTCCCTGAAATGCCTGAAAGGCTTGTCTGTCTTGCCGCAGGAATATCGCTTCTGGCGGCAAATTTGAAGAAAACAGGTCTTAAAGCCCGAATTTCTTCAAAAGAGCGGTTTCTTCCGCGATGCAGGCGGCAAAACCGGGGCGCGCATGGATGGCAGCAAGGTAGCGCGTGAGGTTCGGCCATGCCTTTGCATCCGGACGATACCCCGCATGAGCGAGATTCACGAAATGCGTCGCCACGGAAATGTCGGCGATGGAGAAGGCATCTCCTGCGAGAAACTCCTTCGAGCCGATTTCCTTCTCGAGCCAGGCGAAGTTGGTCGGCAGCTTTTCGTTGAAGGTCTTCTCCGCCGTTGCCGTGTCGGGTTCCTTGCCCATAAGCCGGTTCACGATCATCGGGCGGAAGATGCCCATGCCGACAGCGCCTGCGAGGTCAGAATCGGCATATTCCTCATACCAGAGCGCCTTGCCATGGGCGAAAGCCTCGGCCGGGTAAAGCGCAGGCGCGGGATGCTTCTTTTCCAGATAGCCGCAGATCGCCGAGGAATCGGGCAGCGTTGCGTCCGGGCCGACGCTCTCGTCGCGCAGCACGGGAATGCGCTTCAGCGGCGAAATTTCAACAAACCAGTCGGGCGCCGGAAAGATGTTCACCTGTTCCAGCGTATAGGCCACGTTCTTTTCGGCCAGAAATACGCGCACCTTGCGCACGAAAGGCGAAAGGCTCGCGCCGTAAACCGTCAGTGTCATTCTTTATTTCCTTCCCGTGCGGGGTCTGGCGATTTCTGATCTCTCGCCGGTTGCCGCTGAGCTTTTCTGATGGCGCAAGAAAGCACTCGTGCCGCCCGCGGGCAAGGACAAAGCCGCGCGCAAGATTGCCTGAGGCGAAGGGAAATATGGAAAGGATGGAGGGAAATGGTACAGCCGCCCCGGATCGAACGGGGGACCTCTAGATCCACAATCTAGCGCTCTAACCAGCTGAGCTACGGCTGCACGGGATATGCGCGGGTGGCCGGGGCCGGTCGCGCATTGGCGGGGAACTTAGTTCGCTGCGCGCCAGATGACAAGCCCGCGAAAGCGCCTCCCGCAAAATAAGCCGGAGGCGCTAAACCCCCTCTACATCAATACGTTAGCTACAAAAATGGAGATGACCCCGAGCGGGGCGATATAGCGCAGCATGAAGCGCCAGAAGGAAAACCAGCGCGCCCGCTCCGCCCCCAGCGCCGCGACCACCGTTTCGCGCGTCAGGGCCCAGCCGGCAAAGAGCGCGAGCATCAGGCCCACAACCGGCATGACGATGTTCGAGACGGAGAAGTCGAAGACATCGAAGATTGTCTTGTCCACCATCAGGCCGAGAGGCGCGAGGGGGAAGAAATCTGACCAGTAATTGAAGGAGAAAACCGTCGCAAACCCGACCAGCCAACCCGCGGCACCCACCATGATGGCGAGGCGGCGGCGGGTAATCTGGTAGGTTTCCTCCGCCCAGGCGACCAGCGGCTCCAGCAGCGAGATCGCCGAGGTGAGCGCCGCCACGGCCAGCAGAAGGAAAAAGATGGTGCCGATCACCACGCCGCCACTGATCGATCCAAAGGCGATGGGAAGCGTGATGAAGGTGAGGCCCGGCCCGCTCGACGGTTCAAGACCAAAAGAGAAAACGAGCGGGAAGATCGCAATGCCCGCCGTGATGGCGACAATCGTATCTACCACCGCAATGATGACTGCCGAGCGACCAATGGAAACATCCTGCTCTAGATAGGCCCCATAAGTCATCATCGCACCGAGCGCGACACTCACCGAGAAGAAGCCCTGTCCAATGGCCGCAAGTACCGTGCCCGGCGTCACATCTTCAAGCTTGAAGGCAAACATGAAGCGCATGGCTTCGCCGAAACCCGGCGTGGTAACAGCATAAATCGCAAGACCCAACAGAAGGGCAAAGAGAAGCGGCATCAGGATCGTGACGGAGCGTGCAATGCCCGCAGAAACACCACCGGCAACAATCAGAATTGTCAGGCCGATGAAAACCGTGTGCCAGAAGCCGGCGTCAAGCGGTGATCCCACAAAGGCGCCAAACTGCTCGGCTGAGCTTGCTGCCGTATCGCCGACAAAGGCACCGGTCAGGGCCAGTTC
>NZ_JBATWS010000082.1:0-3996 GCF_049672805.1 Parvibaculum sp. | reverse complement strand
GTCATGCAGACAAAACCCCGCCAGGCATGGGTCGTTTCCACATGAGCCCAACCGGGGAAAACCTCTGCCCGCCGCCGCTCCATGAAGCGCCGCATCTTTGCGCCATCCGCCTCCGTGCCGGTCGTGTCGCCCCGCGCCCCGAACAGAAAACGGCGGTCCGGCAACAGGCGGTAATAGAAGAGCAGGTTGCGCGTGTTGGCGCAGGGCGTTTCCGTCTGCCAGTTCTGCGCGGCAAGCTCATCCGCCGTCAGCGGACGCGTCACCACAATGTTCGACATGACGGGAATGATCCGGTCTGCGAGCAGGCTTGGCATCGGCGCGCGCGTGAAACCGTTCGTCGCCACCACGACGCGCCTTGCGCGGATGGTGCCGGAAGGCGTCACCAGAAGATGCGTCTCCCCTTCCCGCTCCCAGCGCAGCACAGGCGAGCGCCCATGCAGTTTCGCGCCCACTCGCGCGGCAACCGTTGCAAGCCCGCGCGCCAGCCGAAGCGGATGCAGCCCGAAGCCCAGCGGATTGAGCAGCGCGCCGAATTGTTCGCGGGAATCATAGAAGCGTTCCGCCACTTCTTCCCGGCTGAAAAGCCTGAGCCCGAGGCCGAAGGTGCGGTTCACAAATTCCGCTTCCTGCTCCAGCAGGGCAAAGCGCGATGGCGCATGCGCAACAAGAAGTTCGCCTTCTCCCTGTGCTTCAATGTCTATGCCTTCGCTCTCCGCAAAGGAGCGAACAAATGAAATGGCCTCACGCTGGGAATCGATGAAGCGTCTTGCTTCCGCCTCCCCATAGCGTTTCACCAGATCGCCGAGCGAAAGCGTGGTCGGCGGTAGCGTGCAGAAGCCGCCATTTCGTCCCGAAGCACCCCAGCCTAGCGGCCCGGCTTCCAGCAGGCGCACATCAATCGAGAAATCGCGCGCGAGATGAAGCGCGCAGGAAAGGCCCGTATAGCCGCCACCAATAATGGCGACATCGCATGTCTCGTCGCGATTGGGGCCGAGATCCACGCCTGGCGTGAGGGGTGGCGCGGTTTCTTCCCAGAGGCTCCCGGCCGGGCGGCCTCCGTCATACATGTCGCGGTGATACCAGCTCAGCCTGTCCCCCTTCCCGCTCCGGCCGCAAGTTTACTCAGCCGGCACAGGTTCCATGTGCCGCTCGTCCTGTCCTTCGCGATGCCTGAATCGGATCCCTTTTGATTTCTCGCGGTCCTCACGCATCGCCTTTGCCACGCGCTGGCGCTGCTCCGGCGTGAGCTTCGCAAAGCCGTCCAGCATTGCTTCCCGCCCGAGCGCGCTCATCGCCATGGTCGCCTCCGATATAGCATCAAAGGCGGCCCGCACAGCGGCTTCATCATAAGGCTCGGCGGCGATCGCATCGATCAGCCTGTCGCGCGCTTCCCGCGTTTCACGGATATGCGGTGCAACCTCGCGGAACCGCTCCCTCATCGCATGGCGGATGATGAGACGGTCTTCCTCCGGCAGTTCCTTCAGCGCGCCATACATGACCGACGGGCCATAGCCTTTGGGTGGCGGCCCATAGCGATCAGGCGGCCCCTTGATGACGGGCACCGCGATCAGCGCGACCAGAAAGAGATTGAGCGCCAGCGAGGCGAGAAAGACCGGGCCGAGCCAGCGGCGCTGCGGCTTGTCGTTCATGTTGCTCATTGCATCCACTCCTCTGGCCAGGCCGTATCCGCCAGTGCCAAAGCCACCAGCCGCTCACCCGTTTCCATTTCCACCGAGGCGGCGCTGGCTGCGGACATTCCGATAACCGATACTTCAGAAACAGAGCCAAGCGCCACACCAAGCATGATGGACGCCGCAAGCGCCCCTGTGGGCACCACGGGCGACCCGTAAGGCCACACAGCTTCGATCAGCCTGCGGAAGACGCCCTTGTCCTGCAGCGGCGCGGGTGCGACTGCCACTGCGCGGGGACGTGCGGCCATCAGCCGTTCGACAAGCGCCGCAGAGGGTGCCTCCACGCGGGCGGCCGCAAGCATTAGATCGAGTTTTGCGGCTTCTGCGGCCAGCGCCTGTGCGGCGGGATCTTCCGCGAGCAACGCCTCGGCTGCGGCGCGCTCATCCGCAGGCCAGCGCGCTGGCGACGTGCCATAGGCATCGATGATCGCGGCGAAGCGCTCCAGTGTCATCTTGTTGCTCATGATCTTCTATCCATAGGCGCGCTCAGGCGCTTGTTTCCCTTGAACGCAACAACTCGTCTCTTTCCGTCGCCAGAAGCGCGCGCAACTGCCGCCGCCCGCGCGAAAGCAATGATTCCACCGCCTCAACCGAAACTTCCAGAATCTCCGCCGTCTCGGTATTCGAGAAGCCTTCATAATGGGAGAGCGCAATGGCCGCGCGCTGGCGTTCCGGTAGTTGTTGCAAGGCTGCTTCTACCCGCGCCGCAAGCTGGTCCTGCTCCAGCCGCGCATCGGGGCCGGGCTCGCCGCTCACCAGATCCGGCATGTCATCAATATCGACCGAGGGCCGCAGGCGGCGCAGCCTGTCGAGACAAAGGTTGGCCGCCACCCGATAGAGCCATGTGCCGAACTGTGCCCTGCCCGGCTGCCAGCTTTCCGCATGGGTCCAGACGCGCAGAAAAACTTCCTGCGCCACTTCCTCGGCATCGGCCTGATTGCCCATCATGCGGCGGGCAAGCGCAACGACGCGCCCGAGATGGCGCTCCATCAGAAGACGGCAGGCCCGCTCATCGCCTCTGGCGACGGCGGCAACCAGTTCATCATCCGGCGTTTCGTCCACGCAACCGCTTCCTCTCCTGCCCTCACGACGCGAATGAAGGGCACCAGCTCGCACCGGCGCCCCTCAGGCGAAGGGTCTGGCCGCAGCCTAGCTTGCTGCGGCCAGAGTTTACATCCCTTCCGCGGTCAGCGGTCTTTCCGCTCTCCGCGATCCTTGTGGCCTTCGCCCCGTTCAAGCTTGCCATCGCTGTTGCGATCGAGCTTTTCGAACATCTTGTCGGCACCGGCAAGGAACTCGTCCTTCGTCACATTGCCGTCGCCATCGGCGTCAAGACGGGAGAAGTAGTCGCCGCGCTTGCCATCCTTCTTGTCCGCACGCTCGCCATGATGCTTCTTCTTCGCGGCCTGCATTTCTTCCAGCGTCACGGCACCGTCGCCATCTGCATCCAGCTTCTCGAAATACTTTTCGGAAAACTTCACATGGCGTTCGGCCTTGTCGCCGTCCTTGCCGCGTTCGGCAAGACGCTTCGTGGCGGCGTCTTTCATCTCTTCAAGCGTTACCTTGCCATCACCATCGACATCGAGCTTCGCAAAGCGCTCAGCCGGATCAGGCCGCTCACCGCGATGGGCCTTGAACGCCTCGCGCGCCTTTTCATGCGCGGCCTTCACCTCTTCCTTGGTCAGCACGCCGTCGCCATCGATGTCCATCTTGTTGAAGCGCGCTTCAGCGCCCGCACGGAACTCTGCCTGCGAAATCGCGCCGTCCTTATCGGTGTCCGCCATCTCGAACAGCTTGCCACCATGGCCACCCTTGCCGGGCTCCGCATGCGAAAGTGCCGGAACCGTCATCGCCATTGCGAGTGCCGCCACACCACCAAGCAGTCCAATTTTGAGCTTTTTCATATCTTCAATTCCCTTTCCAGGTTTCGTCCCCCTGGGCCTGAGCACAGCGCTTGCCGCATGGTCCGGGCCGAACGGCCTCGAACGACAAGCAATCACCGCTCTTCAGAAGGTGAAACGCGGGGGTGACGGGTTTCCGTCGCCTTTCAGGAGAAAAATTTTCAGGGATGAAGCGGGGCCGGCTGCTGGACACGCCGGGGATGGACGAAAGCAGGCGCGGTGAGGACCCGGGCAGACGCAGGCAGTTCCACCACCGAAAGCCCCTCCCGCCGTTCCGCAAGGACGGAAAGCCCGCCCGCTGCTGCGGCTCCGGCATCGACAACCGCAAGCGCGATGTTGGCACCCAGAGCGGGCGAAAAGCCTGTGCTTGTCGCCGTGCCCACGATTTTCCCGCCCGACAGAAC
>NZ_JBATWS010000081.1:0-7217 GCF_049672805.1 Parvibaculum sp. | reverse complement strand
CATTGGGATTGAGCGCGGCTGCGCGCTCATAGGCTGCTGCTGCTGCTTCCAGATTGCCGCGCTTCTGTTCCGCATTGCCGAGATTGCCATAGGCAGCGCCGAGTTTCGGATTGATGGAGATGGCGGTTTCGAAGGCGGCAACGGCCTCATCCACGCGCTCCTGTCGGAGTAGCGCCATGCCGAGCTGCACATAGGCAGGTGCGTTCGGCGCTTTCTCGATGACGGTGCGGTATTGCGCTTCCGCTTCTGCAAAACGGTTCATCCGCTGATAGAGCTGGCCGAGTGTCATCGCGATTTGCGGATGGCCGGGGAAAAGATTGGCCGCATGTTCATAATGCGTCACGGCTTCGCCCCAGCGCCGCATCTGCTGCAGCAGGCGACCCATATTCACCCAGGTCGTGGATTGCTGGGGCGCGAGCTTGAGAGCCTGGCCGAGCAGGGCTTCGGCTTCTGCGAAGGCACCGCGCTCTACCACCAGCGAGGCCAGCAGCGCCATCATGTCCGGGTCAGTGGGGGTCTGGGCAAGCAGCTCCCGACAACGTGTTTCCGCCTGTTGCTTCTTGCCCTCATTCATGAGGGTCAGGACATCCCGGTATCGTTCAGGGATGTTGTCGGGAATGGTCGGGGGGGTCTGTGCGCTTCTTGCCATATCTTCCGGCTCCACTATGGGGCGCCCAACCTGCACAGAGGGGAAGGGTGCGTCAATGCTCCTCGGTGCCGCAAGCATGTTCATCCCATGCAGCTTTCCTGTTTGCAGGGTAAGTTCGGCACTCAACCGTCCGAATCGGAAGCCATGATGAGCGAATTAACGATATGACCGGAACGAGCGGTGTTTCCTTTCGCGAGGCCTTTCTCGTCTGGCTGAAGATCGGTTTTCTGAGCTTTGGCGGCCCGGCTGGCCAGATCGCGCTGATGCACCGGATTCTTGTGGAGGAGAAGAAGTGGCTCAGCGAGCCGCAATTTCTCCATGCGCTCAATTTCTGCATGTTGCTGCCGGGGCCGGAGGCGCAGCAACTTGCGACCTATTCCGGCTGGCTGCTGCATGGGCTGCGGGGCGGCTTTGTGGCGGGGCTTCTGTTCGTCCTGCCCGGCTTTCTGGTGATGCTCGTTCTCAGCGTTCTTTACGCCGCCTATGCGGAGCTTGCGCTGATCGAGGCACTGTTCTTCGGCATCAAGGCGGCGGTCTTTGCCATTGTCATCGAGGCGTTGATTCGTATTGGCAGCCGGGTGATGAAGACACGCGCGCTTTACGGCGTGGCGGCGGTGGCCTTCGTTGCGATTTTCTTTTTTGACATTCCCTTTCCGCTGGTGGTGGCGGGTGCGGCGCTTTTCGGTTTTCTCGGCGCGCGGGGCGGGTGGATTTCTCCGCCAGCGGCTGACCTGACGGGGGAGCCGCTCACGGATCGCACCGTCCTGCCCACCAAGTGGGGAATGGCGTGGCAATCCTTCATCACGCTTGCCGTCGGCCTCATCCTCTGGCTCGGGCCGGTGGCTGCCCTCATCTTCTTTCTTGGTGGCAGCCATGTCTTGGCGCAGCAGGCCATTTTCTTCTCGCAGATGGCGGTTGCGAGTTTCGGCGGCGCCTATGCGGTGCTCGCCTATGTCGCGCAGGAGGCCGTGCAGAATTACGGCTGGCTCTCTGCTGGCGAGATGCTGGACGGGCTTGGCCTCGCCGAGACAACGCCGGGGCCGCTTATCCTCGTGCTGCAATTTGTCGGCTATCTCGGTGCCTTCCGTGAGGCGTCGGGTATTGATCCGCTGATGTCAGGTATGGTCGGGGCGGTGGTGACAACGTGGGTCACTTTTGCGCCGTGCTTCCTGTGGATATTTCTGGGTGCGCCCTATATCGAGCGGCTGCGGCGGATTGAAAATCTTAACGCCATGTTCGCTGCCGTCACGGCGGCGGTGGTGGGCGTCATTCTCAATCTTTCCATCTGGTTCGGACTGCATGTCCTGTTCGCGGAGGTGGAGGAGCGGCATGTCTCGATGTTGCGGCTCTGGTCGCCGGACCTTGCGACGCTTGATCTCTGGGCGCTTGCCCTCAGCATCGGCGCGCTTGTCGCCGTGCTGAGGTTCAAGGCGGGGATGGTGCCCGTGCTTGGCGTTGCTGCCTTGCTCGGGCTTGCTATCCGTTTTTTCTGAGCCTTATTCGGCCGCTGCCACGGTTTGACGCTGGCGCTGCGGGCCACGGATGAGGCGGCCCGGCATTTCGCCCGTCGCCTCGCCATTTTCAAAGGTCACGACACCGCTGACGATGGTGGCGCGGTAGCCTTCGGCACGCTGGATCATGCGGCGGCCATCTGCCGGCAGGTCGAACACCATTTCCGGTGCAAGGATGCGCAGCTTGTCGAAGTCGATGACGTTGATGTCGGCCTTCATGCCCGGTGCGATCACGCCTCGATCATTGAGGCCGTAGAGGCGCGCCGTGTCATGCGTCTGCATACGGACGACTTTTTCGAGCGGCAGGCGCGGGCCGCGGTCACGGTCGCGCACCCAATGCGTCAGCATATAGGTGGGGAAGCTCGCGTCGCAGATCACGCCGCAATGGGCGCCGCCATCCGAAAGGCTCAGAACCGTTGCCGGGTGATGCATCATCTCTTCGATATGATCGAAGTTGAAGAGAGCATAGTTGAGCATCGGCAAATAGATATAGCCGCGCCCGTCTTTCTCCATGAGCATGTCATAGACGATCTCGGCGGGTGAGCGGCCTTCACGCGCGGCGAGAGCGGCCACGCTGTCTTCCGCACGCGGTTCGTAGTCGAGCTTGCCGTCCTTTTCGAGACGGAACATGCGGTCAAAGCCCTGCGTCAGAATCTGGCTGAGCGGCGAGCGCTCGCGCGGCTTGTGCTCAACAATCTGGCGGCGCACTTCCGGGTCTTTCAGGCGCGCAAGACGCTCTGCAAAAGGCAGATCGGCAATTTCCTTGTAGGCGGGCGTTGCGATGAAGGGATGCAGCGTGCTCTGCCAGCCAAGCACCATACCTGTCGGGCGGCAGGCGATCTGCGCCGTGACATTCGCGCCCTGCTTGCGGGCGTCATCTGTCAGGCGGAGCATGTCGCGCCACTTTTCCGGTTCCACCGGTGACTGGAGAAGCGCATAGGTGACGGGCAACCCGGTTTCGGCGGAAAGCTCCTTCATCCAGATGAACTCTTCTTCCGCCGGGGTCATGTCGGACGCCATTTCAAAGACGCCGTGGCCTGCCTGACCAAGCGCGCGGCCAATGCCCATCAGTTCTGCCTTGTTGGCGAAGGTGCCGGGCACCGGCTCGCCGTCTTTCGAAAGATGCAGCATGGTGCGCGAGGTGGAGAAGCCAAGCGCGCCCGCCGCGATGCCTTCGCGCACGATCTCGGCCATCTTCACAATGTCTTCTTCGGTCGCCGCCTCGTTGCGCGCGCCGCGCTCGCCCATCACATAGGCGCGGACGGAGCCATGCGGCACCTGCGTCGCCACGTCGAGCACGCGGGACTGCCTGTCGAGGCTGTCCATATACTCGGGGAAGGTTTCCCAGTCCCATTTGATGCCTTCGGCAAGGGCGGAGCCGGGAATATCCTCGACGCCCTCCATCAGTTCGATCAGCCAGTCATGCTTGTCGGGGCGGGCGGGGGCAAATCCGACGCCGCAATTGCCCATCACGACGGTCGTGACCCCATGCCAGCAGGAAGGTGAGAGCAGCGGGTCCCATGTCACCTGGCCATCATAATGGGTATGGATATCTACCCAGCCCGGCGTGACGACAAGGCCGGTCGCGTCGATCTCGCGCGTGCCCTTCGCTGTGATCTTGCCGACTTCTGTAACAAGGCCGTTGTCGATGGCGATGTCGGCTGTGCGGCCTTTGGCGCCTGTGCCGTCTACAACCAGACCGCCGCGAATGACGAGATCGTGCATCCTCTATCCTCCCTCACGATAGCTCTATGTCTGGCACATTACGCGCTCTGGGGAGGCGGGAGCAACAAAAATTAGACCAAAGTCTATTTTTGTGTGAGTCAGGATGTGACGGGGTTCGGAAGCGGTTTGCCGTCGAAAAAGGCGTCGAGATTGGCAATCACCGCATCACCCATTGCCTCGATCGCTTCAGATGAGCCTCCGCCGATATGCGGCGTCACAACCACATTGGGCAGGGTGATGAGGTCGGTGCGCGGTTCCGGTTCGTTTTCGAAAACGTCCAGACCTGCGCCTGCAATGGTGCCGTTCTTCAAGGCATCAATCAGTGCATCTTCGTCGATGGCGGAGCCGCGCGAGATGTTGATGACATGGCCTTTCGCGCCAAGGGCGGCCAGCACGTCGGCATTGATCATGTGCCGGTTCGTCTCGTCCGCGCGATGGGCGAGGATCAGCGTGTCGGCCCATGTGGCGAGGCTCAGCACATCGGGGAAATAGCGATAGGGCACGCCCCGCTTTTCGGAGCGGCCGTGATAGGCAATCTCGGTTTCGAAACCTTCGAGCCGCTTTGCGATCTTCATGCCGATGGCGCCTAGACCGACAATGCCCACCTTGCGACCGGTAAGGCCGCGCAGAAAGAGAAGCGGTGCCGGATTGTCTCCGCGCCACTTGCCTGCGCGGGTGAGGCGGTCGGCCGCCACAACCTGACGGACAGAGGCAAGCAGAAGGGCAATGGCGAGATCGGCGACGGTTGCGGCATTCGCGCCGACCGTGTTTGCGACCTTGATGCCACGCGCCGTAGCGGCTTCGATATCCACGCCTTCATAGCCCGAGCCGAAGCAGCAAACGAGTTTCAGCTTCGGCATGGTGTCGAAAAACTCGGCACCCATCTCGACAGCGCCGATGGTGACGAGCGCTTCCGCTTCGCCCTTTCGGGCGGGGTCGGTGAGGATGGTGTAGCGGGGAGCGAGTTTCTGTTCGAAGGCCTTGCCAAGCGGCAGGCCGAGAAAGACTGCGGGTCTCATAATCTCTGCTTTACTCTCCGGCGCGGGCGAGAAGGGCGCGCGCCTGTTTCAGATGCGGAATGTCGAGCATCACACCATCAAGCGCGATGACGCCGACATCTCCCGCCTGTTCAAAGGCGGCAATGACGGCTCGCGCATGGGCGAGGTCGTTCTCGCTCGGCGTGAACACTTCGTTGATGATCGGGACCTGCGCCGGGTGAATGGCCATCTTGCCGGTGAAGCCGTCGCGGATCGCGGCGCGGGCTTCTGCCTCAAGGCCTTTCTCGTCGCGGAAATCTTTCCAGATGCTGTCCACCGGCTGCACTTCTGCTGCAACGGCGCCAAGCAGTGTCAATGTTCGGGCGAGCTGGTAGGGGCCGGTATAGTTACCGTTCTCATCCTTGTTATCGCGCGCACCAAGTGAGGCGGCGAGGTCTTCTGCCCCCCAGGTGAGGAAGGAAAGCCGCTTGTGTGCGCCTGCATAGGTGTGGAGCGTGAAGAGTGAGGCTGCCGTTTCGGTGGCGACGCAGCCAAGGCCGATATGTTTCGCGCCGCCCATATGGTCGATGCGATCACCGACCTTCTTCACACATGCACCGGAAAGTGTTTTCGGGATCATGATGAGGTCGGGCATGGCGGGAATGACTGTTTCGAGATCCTTTTCCCAAAAGGGCGTGTCGAGCGCGTTTATCCGCACGATCAGGCGCGGGCCTGAGCGATCCGCCGTCTTGAGATAGGCGGCGGCGGCATTGCGCGCTGCTTCCTTCGCGGAGAGGGCAACGGAATCCTCAAGGTCGAGGATCAGCGCATCTGCGCCACAGCTTGCGGCTTTCGACAATTTTTTTTCGCTGTCGGCAGGAACGAAGAGGAACGAGCGCATCCGTCAATCCTCCGCATTCTTCGCATGCATGAAAGCCTGCCGCGTGCAGATGGCGACTTCCTCATCACGCTGGTTGAAGGCCTTGTGCTCGAAAGTGACGATGCCGGCCTTGGGGCGAGAGCGGGAGCGGCGCTTCGAGACGACGCGCGTTTCAATGCGCAGCGTGTCACCATGAAAGACCGGCTTTGGAAAGGTGATGTCCGTCATGCCGAGATTGGCGATGGTGGTGCCAAGCGTCGTGTCATGCACCGAAATGCCGATCATCAGGCCGAGGGTGAAAAGGCTGTTCACCAGCGGCTTGCCGAACTCCGTTTCCGTCTCGGCATAATGATGGTCGAGATGAAGAGCGGCCGGGTTCATCGTCATTGTGGAAAAGAGGACATTATCCGTCTCGGTGACGGTGCGCCTGATCGGGTGCCTGAAAATCTGTCCTTCTTCGAACTCTTCGAAATAAAGTCCCGGCATTCTTCTTTCCGCTATTGTTTCGCATGCTGTATCGCAGCGCGCTGCCCGGCTAGGTTATAGCCTCAGGTATCAGAACATGAAATGACACAGGGGGGATAAGTGGATTTCCGGTTCAGCGAGGAACAGGAGGCAATCCGCGAGGCGGTCGCCCGCATCTGCGCGAAATATGACGATGCCTATTGGCTGAAGCGCGACCGCGAGGGCGGCTTTCCCGATGATTTTGTTGCGGATATTGCAGGCGGCGGCTGGCTCGGCATTGCCATGCCGGAAGCCTATGGCGGGGCCGGTCTTGGCGTGACGGAAGCGGCCATTGTTGCGCAGACCATTGCGGAATCAGGTGCGTGCCTTTCCGGCGCCTCGGCCATTCACATCAATCTCTTCGGGCCGATGCCCGTTGTCGTGTTTGGCACGGATGAGCAGAAGGAGCGGAACCTGCCGCCGCTCATTCGGGGCGAGGATCGCTGCTGTTTCGGCGTGACGGAGCCGGATGCGGGGCTCAATACGACCGCGATTTCAACGCGGGCGGAGCGGGACGGCGACCATTATGTCGTTCATGGCCGCAAGATGTGGACCTCCACCGCGCAGAGCGCGAACAAGATTTTGCTGCTTGCGCGGACGACGCCCAAAGAGCAATGCGCAAAGCCGACGGAAGGCCTGTCACTTTTCTACACGGATCTTGATCGCGGCGGCGCAACCGAAGTGCGCGAGATCGAGAAGATGGGACGGAAGGCGGTCGACTCCAATGCCGTGTTCTTTGACGGGCTTCGCGTGCCGAAGGGCGATCTGATCGGCGAGGAAGGGAAGGGCTTTCACTATCTCCTGCACGGGCTGAACCCGGAGCGTGTGCTGATCGGTGCGGAGGCGGTGGGGGTCGGGCGTATTGCGCTCAAAAAGGCGACTGACTATGCGCGGGAGCGCGAGGTGGTTGGCCGCTCGATCGGGCAAACTCAGGCGATCCAGCATCCGGTGGCGCGCTGCTGGGCGGAGCT
>NZ_JBATWS010000080.1:0-2391 GCF_049672805.1 Parvibaculum sp. | reverse complement strand
CGAAACGCGCCGGGCCGACGGAAAACATTCTCCGTGCCGGTGCCGCCGAGATCCTGTTTCTCCGTGTTGCCTCTCACGCCGCCGTCGCCATGAATGTGGAAGCCGCCGCGCAGGACAGCACGGCACGCCATTACAAGGCGCTGGTCAATGCCGTGCTTCGCCGCCTCACCCGCGAGGGCGATGCAATCCTTGCAACGCTGGATGCCGAACGCCTCGATACGCCGGACTGGCTTTGGGAAAGCTGGTGCGCGACCTATGGCGAGGAGATGACGCGCCGCATCATCCGCGCCCACTACAATGACCCGCCTCTCGATATTTCCGTAAAGCGGGCGGAAGAGCGCGCGCTCTGGGCAGAGCGGCTTGGCGCCACCATCCTCCCCACCGGCTCGCTGCGGCTGGAAGAGGCTGGCCGCGTCGAAGAACTGCCGGGCTTTTCAGAAGGGGCGTGGTGGGTGCAGGACGCTGCGGCCGCCCTGCCCGTGAAACTGCTCGGCGATGTCGCGGGGCGCGATGTGCTCGACCTTTGCGCCGCCCCCGGCGGCAAGACGGTGGCGCTCGCCGCAGCAGGAGCAAATGTCACTGCGCTTGATCGCTCAAAACCGCGCCTTGTCCGCCTCACCGAAAATCTGGAGCGTCTCGGCCTCACCGCTGAAACCGTGGTGGCAGATGCCGCCAGCTACGCGCCGGGCCGACAATGGGAACTGATCCTGCTGGACGCACCCTGCAGCGCCACCGGCACGGCACGCCGCCACCCGGATGTGCTGCGTCTCAAATCCCCCGCCGACCGCGACAAGCTCACCGCCCTGCAGGCGCGACTTCTCGCCAATGCAGCCTCCCTTCTCGCGCCGGGGGGCACACTCGTCTATTGCACCTGCTCGCTTGAACCCGAAGAAGGCGAACGGCAGATCGAAAGCTTCCTCGCCACAAATCGCGGCTTCCGCCATCTGCCCATCTCCGCAGACGAACTGGGCGGCATGAGCGACATCGTCACAGGTGAAGGCGACCTGCGCAGCCTGCCCTGCCATATGAGCGTCGAAGGCGGCATGGACGGTTTCTTCGCCGCCCGCCTCACCCGCCTGTGACACGCCAATAGCAATTGACGGAAGCGGACCTCAAAGGCAGGCTGACCAACGTCATTTCCGGAAAGATACTCGTGCCAGATACGTCTCCCAGCCCGCTCACCCCCACCCCTCCTCCGAGCTGCATGGTGTGTAGCGGCGTCGCGTTCATTCCTCTCGGCGCCCATAAGGGCCATGAGATATTCCGCTGCACGACCTGCGGCCTCTGCGTGGTGCATCCCCTGCCTGCGCTGGAGCAGATTGCAGACATCTATGAGGATTACGCTTCGAACGACCTCTATATCGTCAAGACAAAGAAGAAGGTGGCGCGCTCCCGCAAGCGGCTGAAGCGCTACATGCATCTGGCAAAGGGAAAGCGCTTCATCGATCTCGGCTGCAATATCGGCACCACGGTCGAGGCCGCGCGCGAGCTTGGGCTTGATGCCCATGGCATCGACATCGACTCGGTAAGCGTGAACACGGCCCGGAAGATTTTCCCCGCCGGGAAATATCATCAGGGTCCGCTTGAAACCATGCCGGCAGACTGGGGCCCCTTCGACTTGGCCTTCTTCACCGAAGTCATCGAACACATCCCCGACCCCCATGCCTATTTTGAAGCGCTGGTGCCAAGGCTTGCACAGGGCGCGGTCCTCTATCTCACCACGCCGGATGCAGGCCATTGGCGCGTGCCGAAGCGCTTCACCGACTGGGATCAGGTTTTCCCGCCAGATCACATCATCTATTTCACGAAGGACGCAATGACACGCTTCCTCGACCAGCACGGCTTTGATGTCATCCGCTTCATCTGGAGCCACAAGCCCGCCCTGAAAGTGCTGGCCCGCAAGCGCTGAACCGCCTTTTCGTTCCATTTGCAGCGTCACGCTGGATCAACACTACCGACCGGAACGCTCGTCATATAAATCAGTGTACTGACCGAAAATCAGGCAGCGTTCAACACAGAGCATGAAACTCCGGGCACAAATGCCCCCCGCTGAAATGATTGGGAAACAAGTGAAACTAACCTTCCGCCAGCGTGTGACCTGGATCGCCCATCTCTTCAAGGCACTCGCCTATCAATATCACCGCGATCTTGCGCAGCGTTTAAGCCCGCTCGTTCCCAAGGATGGTGTCATCATTGATGTCGGTGCCCATTCCGGCCAGCACTCGAAGCTTTTTTCGAAAATGGTGCCCTCCGGTACCGTCTATGCTTTCGAACCGGGCTCCTATGCGCTCTCCATTCTGAAAAAGGTGGTCTCGCTTCGGGGCTTGCGAAACATCACCATCGTTGCTGAGGGCCTGTCAGACGTTCCGGCAACGAACACGCTCAGCATCC
>NZ_JBATWS010000079.1:0-2617 GCF_049672805.1 Parvibaculum sp. | reverse complement strand
GGGGCCGGGTGCCGCCCGGGCACCTCAGCCGGCGCTCTGATAACATTAAGTGCCGCAGATGGACAGGGGCTTTGCCACGAAAGCATGTACTGCGGGGGTTCAATCTGCTCCGGTTGAGGGGGAGCTGGGGCGACCTGCGTCCAGTTTTTCAAGCTGCCTGGCAACCCTGGCGCGTATTTCGGGGGTGATTTCCGGCTCCATCGCGTTTTTCAGCGTTTCATCGGTTATGCCGCCGCGCTCGGCCAGGCTGTGCCAGAGAAGGGCTGCTGTGATGTCGCGCGTGACGCCCTGACCGAGGAAAAAGCGCCGTGCGAGGTGCTCCTGTGCCTGGGCATTTCCTCGCAGGGCGGCCTCGGCAAACCATTTGGCGGCGAATGTGTCATTGCGCTCCACGCCCTCGCCATTGAGATAGGCTAAGCCGAGCGAGGCCTGCGCGTCGGGAAGGCCGCGCTCGGCAGCGGCGCGAAAGCGCCTTGCGGCGGCGACCGCATCCTTCTCAATTCCCGCCCCGTCCTGAAGCATCAGACCAAGGCGGTAATTTGCCTCTTCATGACCCTGATCGGCGGAAAGGGTGAAAAGACGCGCCGCCTCGGCCTGGTTCGCGGGCCGTCCGCTGCCACGTGCAAGCAGGGTGGCGAGGTAATATTGCGCGTTGGCGTCGCCCTGCGCGGCGGCCGTCTCGAACCAATCGGCGGCGGAGGCTAGATCTTTGGGGCCACCATTGCCAGCGGCGAGCATCATGCCGAGTTCGGTTTGGGCGGGGAGGTGGCCTTGCCGGGCGGCGGCGAGAAAGCTCTCCCGCGCCTTTTCGGATGAGGCACCTTTTACACCGCCATATTCGAGCAGCATGCCATAGAGATATTGGGCATCCGCATTGCCCTGCGCGGCGGCGAGACTGAACCAGCGGGCGCCTTCATCTGTATCGGCGGTGACGCCATGCCCGTTTGTGTAGAGGGAGCCGAGCAGCATCTGCGCCTCGGCATGGCCCCGTTCTGCATGAGGCCGGGCGAGTTCCATCGCCTCCTTATAGCGTGCCTCGAGATAGGCCGCCCTGGCGCTCGCGAGATCATCTGGCTCTACATCGCGTACTTCCGTCTGGGCATGGGTCGGGACGAACGGGGCCGCCAGAAGCAGCGTGGCGCAGAGGAAGAGATGCCTCATAAGGGAACTGCTTCCTCCAGCATGATCCGGTTCAGCGCACGCACGGCGGCTGCCGGGCCTTCTTCATGTGCCCAGACGCCGGATGAAACGGCAAGAAAATCCGCACGGGCGCGAACCAGCGGCGCGGCATTCGCCACCGTGATGCCGCCAATCGCCACGCAGGGCAGTTCGAAGAGTTCCGACCACCAGGTGAGGATTTCAGGATCAGCCCTGCTGATCGGCTCTTTCGTGGTGGTTTCATAGAAGGCGCCGAAGGCGACGTAATCAGCGCCTGCTTCGCCCGCCTCCATGGCGAGGTGGCGGGAGGCGTGGCAGGTGACGCCGACAATGCGGTCGGGACCGACAAGTTTCCGCGCCTGTTTGTAGCTGCCATCGGACTGGCCGATATGGACACCATCCGCACCGAGTTCAGCGGCAAGGTCGGGCCGGTCATTGATGAGAAAGGCCACGTCGCGCGCCTGCGCCAGCGGCATCAATATTTCGGTCGCGCGCCGTACATCATCAGCGTCGGGGGCGCCATTGTTCTCGTCTTTCAGCCGAAGCTGCAGGCAGGCAACGTCCCCCGCATCAAGCGCCGCCTTCAGCGTATCTGCGAAGGCAACCGGCTCGAAGCGCGGCGGTGTGATGAGATAAAGGCGGCAGGTCTGTTCCGTCATCATGCACTCTATTTCCCCTGTGTCGGTGGCCATACGCAAAACGCCCCGCTCCGGGGAGCGGGGCGCTGCATTAACTGTCAGGCCGGATCAGGAAGCCTTTTCGAGGCTCTTGTCCCACTGGCCGAGGGCCGCGAGGCCGTTCATCTTTGCACGGTGCAGGAAGGCCTGCTGCGCGGCGGGGACGTTCTCCGCCTTGCCGCTCCACGCCTTTTGCGGCGCGGCCTGAAGGGCGCGGCCATAGGAGAAGGACATCTTCCAGGGGAAGCCGCCGATCTTGTTCATGGCATCGAGATGCGCCGTCGCGTCTTCGTCGGACTGGCCGCCCGAGAGGAACACGATGCCGGGCACGGCAGCCGGAACGGTGCGCTTGAAGCAGGCGATGGTCTTTTCCGCCACTTCCTGAATGCTCGCCTGCTGCGGGCACTTCTTGCCGGAGACGATCATGTTCGGCTTCAGGATGGTGCCTTCAAGCTTCACCTTATGCAGCGCGAGGCGGTTGAAGACGGCGCGGAGCGTCGCTTCCGTGACTTCGAAGCAGCGATCGGCGGTGTGTGCGCCATCCATCAGCACTTCCGGCTCGACGATCGGTACAATGCCCGCTTCCTGACAAAGAGCGGCATAGCGGGCAAGCGCTTCTGCATTTGCCTCGATGCAGGCACTGGTCGGGATGTTTTCGGCAATGTCGATCACCGCGCGCCACTTCGCAAAGCGGGCACCGAGTTCGTAATACTCGGCAAGGCGCTCGCGCAGGCCATCAAGGCCTTCGGTCACGGTTTCTCCGGGGAAGCCGGCCATGGGCT
>NZ_JBATWS010000078.1:0-4461 GCF_049672805.1 Parvibaculum sp. | reverse complement strand
TTCTTTGCGCAATATATGGATGCGGAAGCTGATCTCGACAATTTCGGCGAGGATGTGAACTACAAGGCGAATACGAAGCAGTTCACGACAAATGGATCACTCTCCGGCCGCTTTTATGACGGCAAGTGGCGCCCGAGCCTTTCGGCTTCCTACATGCATATTCGTCGCGATGACCGCAATCCACCGGATACCTATATTCCGACTACGGATATTGACACACGGCATACGGGGCAACGCCTGAACGGGGCATTCGACAATGCGATCGACCTGCTTGACTGGAGCACGCTTTCCTTCGGCATCCGTGCGACACGGGAGACGCTGAAGTCCACCGGCTATTCCGACAGTTTCGGCGCGGTCACGACGCAGAATTCCGATGTCGGGGAAAATGCGCTCGCCGTCTATTCGTCGAAGCATCTGAATTTTGGGGACCGTGTCTTCCTCACAGGCAGCATCCGCTATGACATGCCGGAAAATTTCGGCAATCAGGCGAGCTTCACCATTGCGCCAGCCTATTATCATCCCGCAACCGACACGCGACTGACAGCAAGCTACGGGACGGGCTTCAAGGTTCCTTCCCTCTATCAACGCTTCGGCTTTTCTCCCACGACAGCGGCGGGCGGCGGTGCGTTCCGTGGCAATCCGAATGTTGCACCCGAGAAGAACAAGGGCTGGGAAGCGGGCATTGAACAGGGCTTTTTTGACTCCCGTCTTCTTGCAAGCGTGACCTATTTCGTGAACCGGGTTGAAAATCCGATCATTGAGGACTGGAGCGCCTGGCCCAACACGACGACGATCAATGGCAGTGATTTCACCGCCAAAGGTGTCGAGAGTTCCATCGAGGCGCAGCTTCTCGACAATCTCTCGGCATCGCTTGCCTATACATTCACAGTGATGGAGCCGGGCACGACAGCGGCCACGTCGCGCCGCCCGCGGCACAAGCTCAGTTTCGCTGCGCGATGGGCGATTGACGATCTGACAACGCTCGCGACCGATATCACCTATGTCGATATCTATGCCGATCCCGCCTTCTTCGGCGGTATCATCAATCCGCCCTCCTACACCACTGTCGATCTTGCCGCGACACGCAAGATCACGGAAAGCATCACGCTGACAGGCAAGGTGACCAATCTGCTGGACAAGACCTATTACCCTGCCGATGGCTTTCAAGGAGCAGGCATAGAGGCTCTGGCAGGTGTGACCTTCTCCTTCTGAGCAAGACGAAAAATGGCGCGGGAGCCGTTCCCGCGCCTTTTTTGTTTTGCCTGTCCGGTATCAACGACCCGTGAAGTTCGGCGTGCGCTTTTCCACGAAATGGGTGACGCCTTCCTTGAAGTCTTCGCTGGCAAAGCTCTTCTGCATCTCTGCATCAGCGGTTGCGAGCGCCTCGTCGAAGCTCTGGAAAGGGGCCTTCCATATCTGCGCCTTCATCACCGCCATGGAGCGAGGTGAAACCGTTTCAGCGAGCATGGCCGCATAGTCCATGACATTCGCCATGAATTTTTCCTGCGGGAAGGTGCGGTTCACAAGGCCGATGCGCTCCGCCTCATCCGCCATGAACTTGCGTGCTGACATCAGAAGATCGAGCGCATGCGCGGGACCGACAAGCTGCGGCAACAGCCACGAGACACCGTGCTCGGCAATGAGCCCGCGGCTTGCAAAGGCGGTCGTGAATTTTGCTTCCGACCCCGCAAAGCGGATATCCGCGTATAGCGCCACAACGAGGCCGAGCCCTGCCGCCGGCCCATTGATCGCCGCGATGATCGGCTTCTTCACCTGAAGCAGATAGCCGAAACGCCCGCCATAATGCGGGCTCACATCAGGCCCAAGGCCGCTTGCGAAATCGAATGTCTCCTCGCTCGCGCCCGGACGCTCCTCCCCCTTGCGCGCTTCGATCTGCTGAAGGAGGCCCATATCGGCCCCTGCGCAGAAACCCCGGCCCGCGCCGGTGAGCACGATGACACGGACATTATCGTCAGCCACGGCGGCGGCCATGGCGCGCTTCACGCTTCTTTCCATCGCGCCCGTCCAGGCATTCAGCCTGTCAGGCCGGTTGAGCGTGAGCACCGCCACGCGGCCCTTCAACTCATAGAGCAGGTCTTCATATTCAGCCATTTTCTCCTCCCTTTGCCGCTTAGTGTCCCGATTTTGCGGCAAGTATAGGTAGAAGCGCCAGCGCTGCGACAAACTGCGCGGAACATGGCGATGGCCTCATGCGGCGGAGAGGCGTAATGTTTCCGCCATGGGGACGTTGGCAACATTTCGACAGGAAAATCAGGGCCGCTTTCAGGCGGGCCGGTTGCTCGCCATTCTGGCGATTTTCCTCCATGTTGCCGTGCCGCTTGCCCTGCAATTGGCACCGCCTTCCACCCAAGCCCTTTTCGAGACGATGATCTGCTCGGGCGGCGAGTGGAAGACGATCTATCTCGACGCTGAAGGCAACCCGGTTGAACCGGCCCCCGGCACCACATCGCAACATGACTGCACGGCTTGTGTGCATCATTGTGGCTCCGCGCTCCTTACCGCGCTGATCACCCTGCCCGCCGCAAACTGGGTGCTGCCTGCTCCGCTTCGTGCCGCCCATGCCGTTCTGGCGCAAGCCGCTGATGGCGAAAGCCATCCCCGCGCACCCCCGGCCTGATCCCGCTCGCATTCTCGTTCTGATTTTCCGGCAACGACGTCCGCTGCCTGCCGCTTGCGGACGCGAGCCCATTAGCGAGGCCACATGACCATTCGCCATTTTCTGCCGCGAAGTGCCACAAGCGCACTTTGCCTGTCGCTTGCCCTATCCCTACCCGCCGGCGCGGATGAGGTTCTGGAGATCACCATTTATCCGGGCGGCATCCATGGTGATGTCAGCCCTCTCTCCAATCTTCCATCCGCACCACAGCGCCCCGGCACGCTAACCGTTCCGGGCGTCACCGAAACACAGCGTGAATTGTCGCGCATACCGGGTGCCGTCTCCGTGGTGCCGACGACGCGCTATGATGATTCCTACGCGCATAACATCGAAGATGTGATGGACTTCACGCCGGGCGTCTTTGCGCGAAAGCGTTATGGCGCGGAGGTGCGGCTTTCCGTTCGCGGCTCCGGCCTTTCGCGCGGCTTCCATATGCGCGGGCTTGAACTGCTTCAGGATGGCGTGCCCTTCAATCTTGCGGATGGCTCGGCGGATTTTCAGGAAATCGATCCGCTGATCGCGCAGCATATTGAAGTCTATAAGGGCGGGAACGGCGTGCGCTTCGGCTCTTCCACGCTGGGCGGCGCGATCAATTTCGTGATGCCCACCGCCTATACAGCACAGGCCGCCAATCTCTTCCGTATGGAAGGTGGCAGCTACGGCACGGCACGCGTTCACGCACAGGCCGCGCGTGTCTATGGAACGACGGATGTGTTTGCCGCCATGAGTGCGAATCATGCAGACGGATATCGCGACCATGAGCGCGAGGAGAGCATTCGTTTCTCCACCAATATCGGCCACCGCTTCAACGACAGGGCGGAGACGCGTTTCTATCTCACCTCCAATGTCGTCGATCAGGATATGCCCGGCTCGCTCACCCTCGGCCAGGCGCTCAATACGCCGGAGATGGCTAATCCGGGCAGTGTCAGTGGAGATCACCAACGCAATGTCCGCTCGCTGCGCGTCGCCAACAAAACGGCGATGAAGCTGGAAGATGGCGGGCTTATCGAGCTTGGCGGCTATGCGGGCTACAAGCGGCTCTTTCATCCGATCTTTCAGGTGATTGATCAGCGTGGGCCCGTTGCCGGGTTCTTCGTGCGCTATCGCGGTGAAAGCACACTCGCAGGACTTCGCAACGTCTTCACGCTTGGCGGCGATGTGTCGTGGAGTGAGGTGGAAGCGAAGCGCTACACCAATGCCGGTGGCTCGCGCAGCCTGCCCATGACCTCCAATGCGACACAGACGGCAAGCAATCAGCGTCTCTATGCAGAGAACCAGCTTTATATTGCGGACACAGTCGCATTGGTCGGAGGCGTCACGGGCGTTGCTTCGCAGCGCAAACTGGATGACCGGCTGACCCCGGCAAATAGCGACGACACCTCATTCAATTCGCTGAACCCGAAAGTCGGGCTTTTATGGGATGCAGCAGAGAACACGCAGTTCTACGCGAATGTCAGCCGGAGCTACGAGCCACCGACCTTTACGGAGCTTGTGCAAGGGCCGGGACAATATGTGCCGCTTGATCCGCAGCGCGCCGTTACCTTCGAAGCAGGCACACGCGGCGCAAGTGCGAGCATCGCCTGGGATGTTGCGCTCTATCATGCGCGGGTGAAGGGCGAAATCGTCAACTTCACTGTGGGCGCCGGCATCCCTGCTTCGACCTTCAATGCGGATGAGACCATCCATCAGGGCATCGAAGCATCGCTCACGCTTGATCTTGGCGCCTATGGGTTTCAATCCGCCCTGCCGGAAGGAAGCCGTCTCCTGCTCGAACAGGCATACAC
>NZ_JBATWS010000077.1:0-7054 GCF_049672805.1 Parvibaculum sp. | reverse complement strand
GTTGTGGGCTGGGATAGCGGGCGGCTTTCCATGGTGCTGGCGGTGCTCGAAGCGCGCTGCGGCCTCTCCCTCGCCGGGCAGGATGTTTACCTAAATGTGGCGGGCGGCCTCAGAATCAACGAGCCTGCGGCGGACCTTGCCGTGGCAGCGGCCCTTATTTCGTCGATCACGGGAAACCCGCTCCCCCCCGATTGCGTGATTTTTGGCGAAATCAGCCTTTCCGGAGCCATCCGGCCCGTGAACCAGATGGATGCCCGGCTGAAAGAGGCAGAAAAGCTCGGCTTTTCCCGGGCGATCTTGCCGCAGGGCGCGACCCGGACAAGGGGGTCAGCCGCCCTTTCCTTCACGGAAGTGGCCGATCTGGCGGGGCTGATTGCCCATCTGGCTGCCGGTGAAGGGCGGCAAACCAAAAGGACAAAGAGCGATTTGTGATAGAATGGACAGAGTTAGGGGGAGAGTGATTTGACGCTGTTCGATCTCATCGTGATCGGTGTCCTGCTCGTTTCAAGCGTGCTGGCGCTGCTGCGCGGTTTCACGAATGAGGTGCTCTCGATTCTCGCTTGGGTCGTGGGCGCCCTTGCCGCCCTGTGGCTCTTTCCCTATCTAACCCCCATCGTCAGTGAAGCGGTGTCGCCCGCCTGGCTTGCCGCTGCCATTGCCGCCGTCGGCATTTTCATCGCGGGCTATGCCCTTACGGCCGCGCTGACAGCGCGCTGGTCCGGTTCGCTGATGGAACTTCATGAGCGGGCGAGCCTGCTCGACAAGACGCTCGGTTTCATTTTTGGACTGGCGCGCGGTCTCTTGATTGTAACCGTCGCCTATCTCTTCTTTGTCTGGCTGGTGCCCGACCCGGATGACCAGCCCGGCTGGATCCGCTATGCAAAGACGCGGCCTGTGGTAGAAGACACAGCTGCGTTCCTCTTCTCGCTGGCACCACAGTCGGCGAGCAACGAGGCGGCACCGCGCACGACCGCACCCTTGCGGGAGGCGCCCCGGCAGAGCGAACCGCCACGCGAACAGACCGCGCCTCCCCCGGCGCAGTCTCAGCCTCGACAGACAGCCCCTGATTCGGGCGCTGACAGAGGCAATGGACCGGGGTATAACCCGTCCGAACGGAGGGGGCTCGATCGTTTGTTCGAGAATACGACCGGGGAGTAGATACCCGACTATTCCGGAGTTTCAGGAATGCCTGACCAGATGCAGTTTGATCTCTCCCTGCCGTCTTCTGCGGCGAATGCCGGGGAGGGAACTGCGCTAAGTTTGAACCCTTCCTCCATGGCCGATGATGATCTGATACCGGATGACCGGCTCCGTGAAGAATGCGGCGTCTTCGGCATTTTCGGTCATCCCGATGCGGCGGCCCTGACGGCGCTTGGCCTGCATGCGCTTCAGCATCGCGGTCAGGAGGCAGCGGGCATCGTTGCCTATGATGGCGAGCATTTCCATTCGGAACGGCGACTTGGGCTCGTGGGAGACCATTTCTCCTCCGCCAAGGTGATCGACCGATTGAAGGGGGAAATGGCTGTCGGCCATGTGCGCTACTCGACCACAGGCGAGACGATTCTGCGTAATGTGCAACCGCTCTTTGCCGACCTTTGGGGCGGCGGATTTGCGGTGGCGCATAATGGCAACCTCACCAATGCCATCACTCTTCGCAATGAACTCGTACGCGACGGAGCCATCTTCCAGTCCACTTCGGACACGGAAACCATTCTCCAGCTCGTCGCCCGCAGCCGGAAGCCGCTCGTGCTTGAGCGTTTCGTGGAAGCGCTGTCGCAAATTCAGGGTGCCTATGCACTTGTCGCCCTCACCAACAAGAAACTCATCGGGGCCCGCGATCCGCTCGGCATTCGCCCGCTGGTCCTCGGCAAGCTAGCCGGGGCGCCGATCTTCTGCTCGGAAACGGTGGCCCTCGACATTATCGGCGCGGAATTCGTGCGCGAGGTGGAGCCGGGTGAAGTGGTGCTCTGCACACGCGAGAATGGCGAGATCAAGATTGAGTCGATCCGCCCCTTCCCCGTCCAGCAGGTTCGTCCTTGCGTGTTCGAATATATCTACTTCGCGCGGCCTGACAGCATTGTCGGCGGCAAGAGCATCTACAATGTGCGCAAGCGCCTTGGCCAGGAACTTGCCCGCGAGTCCGGTGTGGATGCCGATGTGGTGATCCCGGTGCCGGATTCCGGCGTACCCGCTGCCATCGGCTATGCCGCTGAATCGGGTGTGCCCTTCGAGCTTGGCATCATCCGCAACCATTATGTCGGCCGCACCTTCATTGAGCCGACACAGCATATCCGCCAGCTTGGCGTGAAGCTGAAGCACAATGCCAATCGCGCCATCGTGAATGGCAAGCGCATTATTCTCGTGGATGACAGCGTGGTGCGCGGCACCACCTCCATCAAGATCGTGAAGATGATGTATGAGGCGGGCGCCAAGGAAGTGCATCTGCGCGTGGCAAGCCCGCCCATCACACATCCTGATTTCTACGGCATCGACACGCCGGAGCGCGACCAGCTCCTTGCCTCCAATTATGATCTCGAAGGGATGCGCGCCTATATCGGCGTTGACAGCCTTGCTTTCATTTCCGTGGACGGACTCTATCGCGCGATGGGCTTCACCCACCGCGACCCGGAGAACCCGCAACTGACGGATCACTGCTTCACTGGCGACTACCCGACGCCACTCAAGGACAGGGACGGCGAACACCGCACCCGGCAACTTTCGCTTCTCGCGGAAATCGCCTGACCATTTCAAAAACCGGAAACTGACAGAATGACGGGACGTTTGCAGGACCGCCTCGCGGTTATTACTGGCGCATCGCGCGGGATCGGACGCGCTGTGGCGCTCGGCATGGCGGCAGAGGGTGCGCATGTAATCCTCATCGCGCGGACCGTGGGCGGCCTTGAAGAAGTGGATGACGAGATCAGGAAGGTCGGCGGCAAGGCCACGCTGGTGCCGATGGACCTGACCGACTTCGCGGCGATCGACCGGCTGGGCGCGACGATTTTCGAGCGGTGGGGCAAGCTGGACATTCTCGTAGCGAATGCCGGATTGCTTGGCACGCTGACGCCGCTTTCCCATATGGACCCGAAAGACTGGGACAAGACGCTCGCCGTGAATGTGACGGCAAATTACCGCCTTATCCGCTCTCTCGAACCCCTGCTGAAGCGCTCCGATGCAGGCCGCGCGGTCTTCGTGACATCCGGCGCAGCGCATAAGTGCAAGCCCTATTGGGGCGGCTATTCCGTTACCAAGGCAGCCCTTGATGCGATGATGAAAACTTGGGCGGCGGAGTGCGAGAAAACATCAATCCGCGTCAACTCCGTGAGCCCCGGGCCGACCCGCACCGCCATGCGCAAGAAGGCAATGCCGGGCGAAGATCCGTCCACGCTGACAAAGCCCGCCGACCTCGTACCGCTCTTCATCGACCTCGCCCTCCCCTCCAACGAGCGGCATGGCGAGATTGTGGAATATCAGAAGGCGCAAGCGAAAGCCTGATCGGCCTTTGCAAGAGAGGCTAGTTCCGCCCCTTCTTCCCCGCATAAGGATTCTTACTTTTCCGCATCAGCAGGCGGATCGGGATGCCGGGGAGATCGAAGGTTTCGCGCAGGCTGTTCACCAGATAGCGGCGGTAGGATGTCGGCACCTCGTCGGCGCGGCTTGAGAAAATGGCGAAGGTGGGCGGGCGGGATTTCACCTGAGAGGTGTATTTCAGGTTTACCGGACGTCCCTTGGCCGCGGGCGGCTGGTGGCGGGCAACCGCTTCTTCCAGCCAGCGATTGAGCCTTGCCGTTCCGACACGCGCGTTCCAGACAGTGTGGACACGCTCGATGACGGGCATCAGCTTCTCCACTCCCCTCCCGGTCAGCGCGGAAAGCTGAACGATGGGAACGCCCCTGATCTGCGGCAGCAGGCGTTCAAGCTCTTCTTTCAGTATACGGAGGACTTCTTGCGGATTTTCAACCGTGTCCCACTTGTTGACACCGATGATAAGACCGCGACCTTCCTGCTCGACCAGATCGGCGATATGGAGGTCCTGCCGCTCGAAAGGCTGCGTCGCATCGAGCAGCACAACCACGACTTCCGCGAAGCGGATGGCGCGCAGCGTGTCTGCCACCGAAAGTTTCTCTAGCTTCTCCGTGACGCGGGCGCGGCGGCGCATGCCCGCCGTGTCCCACAGTTTGACGCGACGACCCCGCCACTCCCATTCGATTCCGATACTGTCTCGCGTGATGCCAGCCTCGGGGCCGGTGAGCATCCGGTCTTCACCAAGAAGCTGGTTTACCAGTGTCGATTTGCCGACATTCGGACGACCGACAAAGGCGATACGGAGCGGCGCTTCGAGATCAGGCTCATAAGGCGCATCGGGATCGAAGGACGCTTCCTGCTCTTCCGCCAGCGCGTCTTCAAGCGCCTGCTCTGCATCATCCTTCTCAAGACCGCGCGCGAACTCAGAGAGCGCATCATATAGATTGCCAAGCCCCTCGCCATGCTCGGCCGAGAGCGGCAATGGCGCGCCGAGGCCGAGTTCAAAGGCTTCCATGCGCCCCATTTCCCCGGCACCGCCTTCGCATTTATTCGCGGCAAGAATGACGGGTGTGGGAGACTTTCGGAGGATTTGCGCAAAGCGCTGGTCGAGCGGCGTCACGCCTGCGCGCGCATCCATGAGGAAGAGGCAGACGTCTGCTTCTGCAATGGCAAGATCGGTCTGGCGTCGCATACGCGCTTCGAGGCTGTCGCCGACACCCTCCTCCAGTCCCGCCGTATCAACCACGGTGAAGGTGAGGTCGCCAAGGCTTGCCTCACCCTCGCGCCGGTCTCGGGTGACGCCCGGCGTGTCATCCACCAGCGCGAGCTTACGCCCGACGAGGCGGTTGAACAGCGTCGATTTGCCGACATTGGGACGGCCAACGATGGCCACCTTAAAAGACACTTTATGCGGCCCTTCTCTGCCGTGGCGGGCGGTAATCAACCGTCCGCAGCACCGCGCTTATTTCAGCGCGGTCAGCCTTGCGTCATTGGTCAGAATATAGAGCGTTTCATTCGCCACTACAGGGGTGATGAGCGCGCCGTCAGGCAGCGAGAAATTGCCCGTGACCTCACCCGTGAGGGGAGAGAGCAAGATACCCTCGCCGCGCGATGAAACGAGCACGAGCTTCTCGCTGATGAGCACCGGCCCCGACCATTCGATCGGGCCTTCCCGATCTTCCGGGTCCTTCCAGCGCGGCAGTGGCGATATCCAGCGGATGCGTCCGTCGCGCCCGGAAATGGCGAGCACTTCCTGCGAAAGCGTCACGACATAGACATAGTCACCCGCAACCCACGGCGTCTGCACACCGCCAATGTCGCGCGTCCAGACACGCTCACCCGTGCGCAGATCAATCGAGACCATGCGGCCCGAATGGCTGATCGCGAAGACGCGGCCTCGGTCGATGACCGGACGGCCTGCAATGTCGTTCAGGGCCGAGAGCGAAGTGACACCACCGGTGCGCGTCAGTGAATCCGTCCAGACGGGGGTGCCGTTTTCCACGCGGAGCGCGACAAGCTCGCCTGATGAGTAAGGCGCGATGGCAACGGAGCCGAGCACCGCAACGCTCGAGGCCGCGAGAATGCCCGCGCTTTCGACAAGACCACGATGACGCCAGAGCACCTCGCCTGTCTTCTGATCGAGGCAGATCGTCTGGTTGTCCACCGTCACACCGAAGACGCGGCCACCGGCGGCTGTGGGGGCCGAACGGAAAGGATCACCGACGGGCTGATTCCAGACCACCGCGCCGCTTCCCGCATCAACGCCATGCGCCGTGCCGAAGCCGGTAATGACAAAGACCTTGCCGTCCTCATAAGCAACGCCGCCGCCACGGCCTGCATCTTCATTTTCGCCTTCGGGTGCGAAGCGCGTTGACCAGAGTTTCTTGCCCGATGTCTGCTCGAAGGCATGCAGTGTGGAACGCGCATCAAAGACGTAGATCCTGCCATCCGCGATGACGGGCGGTGCAAGAAGCTGGGCGACGCGGCCGGAGCCTGTGCCTGCACTGATCGACCAGAGGCGGTTCAGATTACCCGGCACAGACAGATGATAGTTCGCATTCGTGGCGGCCCCGCCCGGCTGCGGCCAGCTGTCATTGACGCGCGCGTCCGGCAGCAGGATGAGATCATCCGCAATGGCAGGGTCCACCTCAAGCTGCGCCCCAAGCTCCATGACGGAGAGGCGCTTGCCGGGCAGAACGGTCTTGTTGTCGGAGCTGAAGACATCCGTCACCTTGCTGCAACCCGCCACGCTTGCGGCAAGAAGAGCCAGCAGCGCAAAGCGCACAATGACAGACCTGTCGGCCGAAAAACCGTTCATCATCATGCGGGCTTACTCCGTCTCAGCCGGAACTTCGGGGGCGTCTTCCTGTGCAGCGTCCTGTTCTTCGGTCTGCACGGGCGTTGCGTCTTCTTCTGCGTCCGCAGCGGCGGGCGCGGCAGGCTCCGTCACGCTACGCGGCAGATGCGGTGCGGCAAGCGCCTGGATCACATAGGCGCGATCACGAAGACCCGCAGGTGACAGCGGGTTGGCAATGATCGCCGCCGCATTTGCATTCGCCTCGCTCCACGCGCCTTCGCGCATGGCGGAGAGAGCCAGAAGCTCAAGCGCATGCGGCCGCCAGGGCGAGCCATCCTTCATGACCGATGCCATGCGCGCCTTCATGTCGTCATGGCTTAGGTTATCGACGAGCAGAAGCCCCGCCTTGATTGTTGCCATGCCGCGCAGAATATCGGGAGCAGCACCATCATTTGCCACCGCCTCGAAAGCCGCCCGGGCCTGATCGGTCTCACCTGCGGCGAGATGTCGGTCCGCCTGATGGAACCGCGCCAGAACTTCATAGCCATTGGTCGTGTCGGCTGCGAACTCGGCGAAGGCTGCGGCAGCGGCTTGCGGCGTTTCAGCCTTTTCCGCTTCTGCCAGAAGCTCCTGGAAACGGGCCGAGGCCTCCACACGGGCCGAATGCGTCCATGCCCGCCAGCCAGCAATGCCGCCTGCCAGAATCACAATCGCCAGGGCCAGGCCAAGAAC
>NZ_JBATWS010000076.1:0-5949 GCF_049672805.1 Parvibaculum sp. | reverse complement strand
GTATGACGCTTGTCGGACCGCCCGAGGTGGACGGTCTCATTCTCGTCGCACCGGCCGTCTGGGGCTGGAAGGCGATGAATGATCTCTATGGGGCCGTGCTCTGGATGGCCGCGCGGATTGCACCTTCCTACACGCTGACAGGGCGAGGGCTGGAAATCATGCCCTCCGACAATATCGAGATGCTGCGTGCGCTTGGCCGCGACCCGCTCGTCATCAAGGAAACGCAGATCGGCACGATTTACGGTCTCGTCAATCTCATGGATAGCGCCTATGACGCGGCGCCCCGCATCCGCGTGCCGGTGCTGTTGCTCTATGGCGCGAAGGACGAGATCGTTCCGGCACCTGCCGTTGAGGCGGTGCGGCGCGCCATGCTGGCGGCGAGAACGGAAGTCACGAATGCCTGCTATACCGAGGGCTACCATATGCTGCTGCGCGATCTGCAGCGCGAAACAGTATGGCGGGACATTACTTCATGGGTGAACGATAGGACGCAGCCCTTACCCTCCGGCGAGACAGATCCTCGTCACTGCGGTGCTGCCGTGCCGGAGTGATCTTCTTCGACGGCGGCGGATGTCTGCTCCTCGCCAAAACGAATCCTGATTTCCCGCTCCAGATCGGCGAACAGGTCCGGCACATGCTCGAGATGAGGTTTCTCGGCTTTGAGGATTGAGCGAAAAAGCCGCGCCTTGATCTGTTGCAGATCAATCCCTGCCTTCTTCACCGCTTCAGGCGCGCTGCTCGCGACAATATCAACCAGCCTGTCTGCCGCGTGGAGCCTGCCCCAGAGATAATCATTCTCTCGGGCACGGCGGCTGAAGAAGGCGGCGAAATAACCTAGATCGCGTCCCATCAGAGTGGCAGGCGCGCCCCCTTCGCGCAGCGCACGCGCATCTTCCGGGCTGATGCGGTCCACCAGCACCGTGTCCACATCATCAAGGTCCTGCCACTTGTTCAGCGGCAGCGTCAGCACATCGAAAAAGGGAAAGCCGACATAGGCATGGAGAAGTTCGGTACGAATTTCTTCGGGCAGGGCGGTGCTCGCCATTTCCACGAAACGGACATCAACATCATGGTCGAGGCCGACAAGGTTAAGCTCCGGCCCGATATGCGCCGTGAAGGCGTTGATCTCATGCGGCTCGGCGACGCCATCCTCGTAAATAGCCGCACAGATACGCCGCGTATCGGCAGTGCGGAGCCGCGCCGAGGTTTCCGACTGGATGCGTTCAAGGCAGCGATAGAGGTGCTTCTTGAACTCATCAAGTGCAGCAGACTCCGGCGCATCGCCGTTCTTTGTGCCAATGCGCTGATAAAGCTCGTTCAGCCTGCGAACGACAAAGCGCAGACGCCGCAAGCGGAAGCCGACATCGAAATCTCGCAGGAAGCGCACCCAGGCATCTTCCTTGCCGGGCTCTTCGCCTGCAGCAGCCTGCGCTGCCCATTGCACGGGGAAGATACCGGTATTCTTCGCCCATGTTTCCACGGCGCGGGAAAGGGCAAGCCTGTCGCTTGGATGCGTCACCGCCTCGCTCAGATCGGCAACGATATTTGTTATCTGGTCGAGAACAGAAGAAACCTTGAGCTGCACATAGGCATCATAGGCATAGCCTGCTTCAAGCGCGGCTTTGGCATTCGCCTTGTTGCGAAGTTTTGCGAGTTCCTCCACGCCCGGCACCTTGCCAGCATTGCCATTGAAAAGCTCGACCACGCGCGCGCGTACATGCGGCCGTGTTGCAGAAACGATCTGCCGATAGCGCCGCACGCGTTCTGAAAAATCATGCAGGGATTCAAGTTCGTCGCGCACTGGCTGGTTGCGCGGAATGTCGGAAAGCGCACCTCTTATCGTGTGGAAGAAGCCGGGTGCCGCGCCGCCACCTTCAACGCGCCCGCCTTTCGGGTCGGGATCGATATAGACGATGCGCCTGTCCACTTCGCGATAGGCGGGACGCCCACGAATGGCTTCAATCGCTTCTGCGAAAGGCTTGTTGTTGAGCACACTGCCATCAATGAAGGACGCTTTCACAGGGTCAGAGCCGGACATATTGAGCGGGCGGAACTTGCCGCTCAGAAACTCGGCCCGCGTCGGCCAGTCAAGCCCGCGTTCTTCAAGCACGGCATCAAGCTCGCCAATCCGAGCTGGCGGGAAAGCACCGGGGAAGGAGGACGTCGCCCGCGCCGCAAAGACAAGCCCCGGCACATGATCGAGATCGAAGTCGCTCTCCGTCGCACCGCTTGTATGTTGGAAATAGCTGAACTTCAGGCTGTGCCGATGCTCCCGCTCGCGGATGGAAACGGGATCATGCAGCGGAATGTTCTGGCTGTAGCCGTGAAAATCCGTGACCGAGACAATGAGGTCCAGCCTGTGGCCCGCAGGCAAAAGCGATGCACCGGAAGGCTCCGGCTCTCCCATCGCGCGGCAGGCATCAAGCAGCATGCCGCTCATGATGGAGCCGGAGAAAGGCGGCTCGAACCAGCGCGAGCGCGTGAAGCGTTGCAACTTCTGGCGCATCTCTATGTCGGGCGCATAACGCGCTAGCCATTTGTCCGTCATGCCCCAGAAAAAGGGCTTCATGAAAAGCTTGTCCCAGCGCCCCGCCAGATGCTCCTCATCCATCAACGCGATGATATCGGCCTGTTCCAGCCACATCTTGCGATGTGCATCCATCGGCAGATCATGGGCGAGCGCGCGGGCGAGCAGGACGCCATTGATGCCGCCCGCCGAGGCACCGGCAATCGTGTCCACGAAGATGCGCAGATCAAGCGAGCGGCCGATGGCCTGAATGAGATCAAAGTAGATATCTTCCGTATCTGTCTCGCGATCCGCATGATCGATATCGACATAACGCGCATCGGCGCGGTGGGAGCGGGCGAGATCATGGTGATAGACGCGCGAGGCGCGGACCAGCTTCAGAATCTCTTTCGTCACGCCATGCATGTAGATGGCGAGCGAAACGCCGCCATAACAGACAAGCGCGATCCTGAGTTCCTTTTCCTTCATGCCCCACCGCCCTGGCAACCTGCGCCCCGAAGCGCCCCAGCGAATCCACCGCCGCCCGCAGTCTAGGCGAGCAGCTATTCACGACCAATTACGATGATCAATGCCAGTATGCCCTACCGGCGGGGCATTGTAGGGAAATGGCTAAGTCATTGAATTCAATGGTGGACGGTACTGGACTCGAACCAGTGACCCCTGCGATGTGAACACAGTGCTCTACCAACTGAGCTAACCGTCCCCTGTGGGCGCGATGGGCGCCGATCTCGTTCGGGAGCACGTCTATATGCTTTGGTTCGGCGCCAAGTCAAGCCGTTCGCGGGGTTTTGCGGGCGGGCAGGGCGGGGTAGGCTGGTGTGAGAGAAAACGGGGAGGCCCGATGCCGGACAGATCGCAGCTCAGAACGGCCGCAACGCTTGCGCGGCTTGCGATGCGTGGTCTGGGGCGGAGGCTGAAACCGCGCGCCCTCGGCCCCGCTTCTGGCCCGGCTTTCGAGCGGGCGATGACGGCGCTTCTGGCCGAGCCCGCGGTAGCCGCGCATATAGGCGAGGCGCGCTGCCTGACGCTCCGGCCGGAGGATCAGTGGCAGGCGGCAGGCTTCAGCGTTACGCCCGGTGATGAGGTGACAATTATCGCGGCAGGCGGCTTCTGGGCCTCGAAACTGCTCGATCTCGGCTTTGGGGCGCGTATCGGCCTCTGGTTGCGGACTGGCGCGGGCACGGCGATCTGCAAGACGCCCGGCAATCACTCCACCGTCACCATGGTGGCGGGCGGGCTGCTCGAAGTGGTGGCGAAGCCGCCGGGTGAATGGGCGGATGAGCAGGGGCATTTCGATCCCGCCTATCCGCGAGAAGGCCTCTCCGGTGAGATCAGCGTCTGTGTGATCCGGTGGAAGGGCGCGGCGCTTGCCGGCCTCGAGGCACTGGCTCTAGCGGGTGACTATGAAGGGCTTGTCGCGGCGGCGCTTGAAGAGGCGCGTCACCCCGTTCCGCCGCCGGAAGGCTGGCGCTATCTCTGGCGGCTGGGCGAGGGCCGCATCTTTCGCGAGCATCATGCGGCGGATACGCACAGCATCTGCTGCCATACGGCAGGAGATGTCGGCATCTTGCAATTCCCGGCCGATTTTCCGTTGACGGAGGAAACGCGCCTGCGTTGGCGGTGGAAGGTGGACCGACTGCCCTGCGATCTGCCGGAAGATATTCAGCCGACGCATGACTATCTCTCCATCGCCGTGGAATATGATAACGGGCAGGACCTTACCTATATGTGGTCGTCATCGCTCGCCGAAGATACGATTTTCCGCTGCCCGCTTCCCTATTGGGACAAGGTGGAGACACACTGGGTCGTACGCTCAAACCCCACCAATCTTGGCAAATGGCTGTCGGAAGAACGCTCGCTTCGCGCTGATTACGCAAAGGCCATTGGCGCGCCGCCCGCACGCATCACCCGCATCTGGCTCATTGCCGTCAGCGTTTTTCAGCGGCAGGAAGGCATTTGCGAATATACGGGAATTGAACTCGCTGATGGCGAGCGGGTGCTGAAAGTCCTCTAGCACCGCCTTCAGCCGAAGTGAGCCGGAAGCAGCTTTGCGAGGGCCGCGGGGAATTCATCATAATGGTCGATGGTCACATCAGCTCCAAGCTCCGCCACCGGAATGCGCGTATAGCCGAAGGTGACGCAGATGGAAGGGATGCCGGCATTCTTCGCGGCATAAATATCCGCCTCGCTGTCGCCCACCATCACCGCATAGGCCTTGTCGCCGCCAAGCTGCCGGATTGCCTCAAGGAGATGTTCTGGGTCCGGCTTCTTCACCGGCAGCGTATCTCCGCCGATCACGACCGGGAAATAATGGTCAATGCCAAGCGTCTCAATCAGCTTGCGCGAAAGGCTTTCCACCTTGTTGGTGCAGACGGCCATGAGCGCGCCCGCATCGGCCAGACGATCAAGCTGATCGCGCATACCAGGCCAGAGTTTCGTGTGGTCAGCAATATGATGTTCGTAATAGTCGAGGAACTCGGCAAAGCTCTGGTCGAGCAGTTCTTCGCTCGCCTCCTCCCCTGTTTCCCGGAAGCCGCGCTCAAGAAGCAGCCGGGCGCCGCCACCCACAAGATGACGGACACGCGCTTCGGACACGCGTTCGCGCCCATGCAGTTCAAGGATCACATTGAGCGTTTCGCAGAGATCAGCCGCCGTATCGGCCAATGTGCCGTCGAGATCGAAAAGCAGGGTAGGGCGCATGACTTCACCGTTCAGATTGAGCGGTGCCTGTCTCGCATGGCCGCCTGATTGTGGCAAGCCTGCGCCGGTTTCTTCGCGGCAGGGGCGTCAATCAGCCGCTTTCAGCCCTTCGCGCGACCATTCGGCAAGCCCCTTGAATGTCTGCTCGTAACAGGCAAGCCCGTTGGTGATGATATTCTCCCGCCAGGAAAGACGGCGTGGGGCGTAATCCTCTCTTATTTCCTCGAAATAGGCAGGTGCTTCCAGCGCATCGAAGCCGCCAATGAAGCGCAGCCACCGCTCCAGCATCGGCACGCGCATGGCCTTTGCGGCGTTGTTTTTCGCGAGCGCCGAACGGAACTCGATGACGGCTCCGGCAAACTGAACGCGCGGTCCGAGCATGTCTTCAATGCCCGAGAACATGGTACCGCGCCGTGTCGGGCGCTTCGAGCCCCACATGGCGTCAACGGTTTTCGGGTCGAGCGCATTGCGCCCCCACCAGTCGCCCGCGCGCCGATAGGCGGGGCTGCCGGGTTCGGAATAGCAGAGATGGATCAACTCGCCATCGCCCACCGGACCAGAATGCCAGTCGATGAAGCCGACCCGATGCACATGTGACAGCATGCGGGCAACGATGCCCTGCAACACGATGTTCGACCATTCAGGCTTCGTGCCGCCGAAATGATAGCCGTCCGGGTGCGTGTATTGCCCGCGGCTGATCGCATCTTCGAGCGCCCATTGCC